>CAKZNJ010000092.1 GCA_937129505.1 uncultured Anaerolineae bacterium
ACTTCGTGCCGTGTTGGGTGGGCATCGCCGGAGCGTTTGGGCGAGGCAAGACAGCCATGTGGGAGGACTCGCAGGAGGGAGATTGAAAATGGGCATAGCGGTGGTCAGCGGGCGGTAGTTGAGCGGTATCCATTGGACCCGGATGGCAAGTGGTACATTGGGCTGGTTCTCCGTGCAATGCCGCACCGCTATGGCAGTCAATACAATTCATCCTGCCTTGGCGGAAGTGAACATCCCCAGGAATCTCTTCATGCTTACCCATATACTCATCCCCGACTCTGCTGCCATGACAAGCGGTACAAGAGCGGGTCATAGGGGGGGTGCGCTTGAAGAGATGTCCATCAAATAAACCGCCGCCAGCAGAAATAGGGGTGCTGACATGACAATCTCCACAGGTAGTATGGCACTTTGCACAATGGTTGTCGAAGGCTGTATGCAGAGCCTCATGGTTTTCTGGCACACTGCGGGCATACATTGTCGTGAAGTAGCCCTGCTGGGTGAAATGCAAGCTGTTCACATAATTTGTCTGGACATTGGGGTGGCACTCTGCACACACCGAATTCTCTCCCTCGCTCGGGCGATGGATCAATCCTTGATGAGCGGCATCTTTGTCATCTGACAGTGTTCCACCATGACAGTCCACACAGGATTTTTGGCCGTGGACGTCTTTGGAGAACTCTTCAATCTTCACCACATATTTTTCCCAAGGCTCCAACGGAGCCACTGCGCCCCCTCAGCCAACCCCCTTCGATTCCCCTTCGGTGTCCTCTTTGGGCTTGGCTGTGTCGGTGATGCGTTGCTGGTTGCTGTGGCAGGCAACGCAGGGATCTTGCGTAAATGGCGCTTCAGTGGGTTCAAGTTCCTCAGTTGGTGAGGGCGAAATGGTGGTTGGTGTTGCGCTGAACACTTCTGTAACAATCGCCTCAACGGTTGGCGGCTGCGGTGAAGGCGAGGCGGGCGCGCTACAACCCAAAATTAGCCCCCCTGCACCGACCAATAGGCAAAACACCAAAAGAAACTTGCGCATACGCGGCTCCCTTCGATCAAATTTGCCCCATTTTACAAAAGTTTTCTTTATAGTAACAAGTGACAAATATAACTTTTTATTATAAGTCTTGATTATCATATATATAAGATAAACTTATTCTGGCATGACATATATCACTTGTATTTCTTATATCTTCTATGTTAAAGTTGACAATGGAGTGAAAGGATGTTAGATATCCATCAACTGCTCATTTTCTTAACCGCAGCGGAAACGCTCAGCTTTACCCGCACCGCCCAGCGCTTGCACATGACGCAGCCGAGCGTCAGCCAGCACATCCAGTCCTTGGAACGACATTTTGGCTGTGAACTATTTGTGCGCAATGGGCGCAATTTAGAACTCACCGATGCAGGACTTAAATTGGCTTCCTTGGCACCCGAAGCGGTTGTCCTTTCGGCGCGCATCGAGAGTGAAATGGCTTCGCTTAAAAGGGGCTTAGTGGGGCACTTATTGATCGGTTGTTCCACAACACCGGGCAAATACATTATGCCCAAATTGCTGACCAATTTTCACGATCGCTACCCTCGCGTCCGGGTTACCTGCAACGTGCTCCACCAACGAGATGCCGTCAAGTTTCTTTTAGAAGGCAAGTTGCATTTCTCCCTCACCAGCCTGATCGAGGAACTCACCCCCGAACTGGAAACAGTGCGGTTTATCTGTGACCGACTTATCCTAATAACCCCCCAATCTCATCCTTGGGCTCACAAAGGGGAAATCGAACCCGAAAGACTTTTGGAAGGCCGCTTCATTATGCGCGAGGAAGAGTCAGGAAGCTATGCCGCGATCCGCAGTGCCCTTGCGGAAAAAGACATTTCGATCCACGAACTGGACACCATCCTTACCTTGGGCAACGCAGAGGCAATTGCGCTTACCGTTCGTGAAGGACTAGGCGTCGGTTTCGTTTCCGAAAAGGTAGTTGAGTGTCTTGGGCTTGAGGGAATCGCAGTCGTCCAGATCAAAGATTTGGTGATCAAACGCGACATCTTTATTACCCGCAACAAGCGTCAACAAGCTACCATTACCCAAAGCACATTCTGGGATTTCCTTTTCAGTCCCGACAATCCCTTCCGCTTATGCGAAAACGAGCCAACTAATCTTTTGATCAGCCGAGGTGTTTATGAGAATTAAAGCTCTCTGGATCAAATTCGCTCCTTTGGCAATTGGAACCTTCGTGGGAATATTGGCAATGCTCGTCAGCCTGGGCAGCGCAAGCGCTTCTCCCCTCCCTCAAGACCCTACCCCTCAGGCGCTGAGCGATGATGACTGCAAAAGTTGCCACATCAACGTGACAAACCTGTGGGCAGAAAGCGCTCATGCTCATGCGTATGACGACCCGTACTTTCAAGAGCGCTGGAATGGATTAGGCAAACCGGGCGATTGTCTGGTCTGCCATACCACAAACTACCGCGCCAGTGATGGCAGTTACTCTCACGAGGGCGTCTCCTGTGAAGCTTGCCATGGAAAGGTGGAGAGCAATCATCCGCCTGCTGTTGTGCCCGTTCGCTCTGACACCGAGTTCTGTGGCACTTGCCACACGACCACCATCCATGAATGGCGCCTGAGCGGACACTCGCAGGCCAATGTCGGTTGTGTCGATTGCCACGATCCACACAGCCAACAAAGCCTTTTTGAAGTCAAAGATGACCTGTGCATCAATTGTCATCAAGAAGACATGGAAGCCTACCTAGAGGATATTCACATCACCAAAAACATCGGCTGTGTGGATTGTCATGCTTTGGTCATTCCCCCCGACCCCCTCCCTGACGATGGCATTGTGCCAACCGGCCACACCTTCACCATAACCCCAGCGACCTGTGTGGCTTGTCACACGGATGCCCTTCACGCTGGTTTCTCTCTACCCGGTTTCGAGCGCGGCGCAAAGGCGGTAGCATCCGAGCAAATCACTGAAACGTTGGTTACGACCAGCACCCTGTTGCAAAACAATTTGCACTTGCGCGAGAACGGATTAGCAACCGAACAACGGGTGCAAGCTCTAGAAGCAGCCCTTGCCAGCCGCCAATTGGCGCGCTTGTTCCAAGGTGGAATTATCGGTTTAGTTTTAGGTGGTTCGACTGCCTGGTTCATTGCCCGCAACGTCCGCCGCACCTTTGCAGAGAGCGGGCACCAAGCCGAGGCAGACAATGCGGAGGAACAAGATGGCAAGCAAGAATCCTGAAGAAAAGGATAAATCGGCGCCCATTCTAACCCGTTCGGATTTTCTCAAAATTGGGGGGGCGACGGTTGGAGCGGCCATTCTCTCAGAGCTGGTTATCTCTGGACCTTTTTCACCCGACGCCATTCAAGGGATTGGAGCAGAAGCCCATCCCCACCAAGGGTCAGCTGAACATCAATGGCACATGGCGATTGACTTGGATCGCTGTATTGGCTGTCTGTATTGCGTGCGCGCCTGCCAAGCTGTAAACGATGTCCCGGATGACAACATGCGTTGGAACATCGTCTTTCCTGAGCAATTAGAAGATGGCACAGAGTTCTTCATGAACCGCCCCTGCCAACATTGTCAGGAAGCTCCTTGTGTACGGGTGTGCCCGGTGGGGGCTACCTGGGTGCGCCCCGACGGAATCGTTGCCATGGACTATGACCG
Organism: uncultured Anaerolineae bacterium; assembly: GCA_937129505.1. Lineage (GTDB taxonomy): Bacteria > Chloroflexota > Anaerolineae > Anaerolineales > UBA4823 > NAK19. Next base: position 3,648 of record CAKZNJ010000092.1, read on the forward strand.
CTGCATCGGTTGCCGCTATTGTCAAGTGGCTTGCCCCTATGACGTGCGACGGTTCAATTGGAAAACCTCCGATGCTCCCAATCCCTATCAACCCACCTGGGGCAATGCCGAAGTGCCCCGCCGCCCGCGCGGAGTGGTTGAGAAGTGCACTTTTTGCGTGCATCGCATCGATCGCGGCGTAGAGCAAGGCTTGAAACCCGGTGTCGATCGCCCGGCGACACCGGCCTGCGTGGTTTCCTGTCCGGTCGGCGCGCGCATCTTCGGAGATCTCTTAGACCCCGAAAGCCCGATCTCGAAGTTTCTGGCCGAAAACACAACCTTCCGCTTGCGGGAAGACTGGGGCACCGAACCCAAAGTTCACTACGTGCGCCCACGCAAGAAGGAGGCATAAGATGGCGACAACCTTGAAACCCCGTTCGGCACCTGCCCTTACCCCTTTTACCCTGTGGGTCAGCGGCTTAGCCCTTGCCCTGCTGGTCGGTCTGTTTGCCATGATTCAAGTCTTACTCAATGGTTTACAGGTAACTGGCTTGAGCGACATTGTCCCTTGGGGCTTATGGATTACCCTCGACCTATCCTCCATTGCCCTCGGAGCAGGCGCCTTCACCTTTTCGGCAGCGGTTTATCTTTTCCGCATTCACCGTCTCGAACCGCTCGCCCGGCCAGCAGTTTTTGTCGGTTTTCTGGGCTATACCTCGGCAATGCTAGCATTGGCGATGGACATCGGCCGCCCTGATCGCTTCTATCATCCTTTGATCTACTGGAATGTTCACTCGGTGCTGTGGGAAATTACCTGGTGTGTCGTGTTATATTCGACCGTGCTGGTTATTGAAGTCTTCCCCGTGGTGGCAGAGAGCAAGTTCTTCGAACGCTTGCCCTGGGTGCGGCGATTAGCCCATCGCGTTCATCGCCTGACGCCGGTTTTGGCGGTCTTAGGCATGGGGTTATCGCTGCTCCACCAATCTTCTCTCGGGGCAACGTATGGAGTTTTGAGCGGACGGGCAATTTGGTTCAAACCCTCTTTGCCCATTATGTTTATTATCTCTGCGGTCGCTGGCGGAATGTCGCTCACTCTTCTGGCGACGATCATCTCATCCAAATTGCTCCATACCGATCTGATCAAACCGGACATCAAACGCGAGGTGGCGCGCGTGATCGGCTACACCACGCTAGCATACTTGTATATCAAGCTGTGGGACTGGGCGGCCACCTCTTACTACAGCAGTGCGCCGGGCACAGCAAGCGCCTTGCAGCGTTTACAAGCCACTACCCCATACACGACCACTTTTTGGGGGATTGAAATTATTCTTGCCGGCATTGTGCCAGCAGTAATTTTGCTCTACCAACCTTTGCGCCGCAACGATCGGGCTTTGATAGTTGCCTTGGGGTTAATCTGTTTAGGGGTGGTGGTCAACCGCTGGAATGTGACCCTTTCGGGGTTGGTCGCTCCGCCAGCGTGGTCACCCGGCGTTTTGGGCAACATTGTCGCAGCAAAATATTTCCCAACGGTCACAGAAATTCTGGTTGCCGTGGGCATCTTAGCCTATGCCCTGCTCGGGTTTACCCTAGGGGTGCGTTACCTACCGCTCTATAACCACAGAAAACACAGCTAAGGCTTGCCTTTTCTGCCCTCCCCCTGCTCTTTTGGGCCGGGGGAGAGCTTTTCTCCCGAAACATTCTTTCCACTGCCTTGAGTAGCCAATTGGTACAAGAGAAGCACCAACTCCTCTTCGCAATGAAATGGATAATCAGCATCTTCTCTCACATGGTGAAGCATCCCCTTGAGGGTCATCTGCCCTTCGGGGGTGACGAACAAACGGAGGACGAAAGTCTGGGTGGAATTCATTGTCTCTTTGGGGGAGTTTACGGGTTGCGTAAAATAGCCGGCAGAAAGAGCAAGTGCAAGCGTTGCCAGATGGTGCCTCCCTTTACAGCGCAGATTTAGAGCCAGAACAGGGTGATGCCAACTGCAACCATCGCCCCTAACGCTCGAATCAACTGCCTCATCCCTTGGTAGGGGGCTTTTTGGCTCCTCATTTTTTGTACTCCTTTCGATTGATCACGACACCTTGAAAGGCAATCTTTATGGATTGCGGAGGATCAAAGGCAAATAAAGACTAGCACCTGCAAAGGGTTCACCCAACCAGGCGTATTTCAAAACGTCGCTAGAATAGGCGATATGGGGCAAATCGGATGAGCCAATGGCAATGGAGGTATAACCATTTCCTGGGTACAACAATTGAGGATCAACAACAACCGGACTATGCCAGCCATCTTGATCCTTAATACAGATACTTTATAGTGTGTTTTTCTTCGCTTTCCAGGAAATTCGAGTAACTGACATGCAAGCGGCTCTGGCTGTCGACGGTGAGGGAAGGGTAGTAATTTTCGCCCCTCTGGTCGATCTCCTCGGTATGCCAACTGCTGGAATCTCGATAGGCATACGTCAAAAGACGGTAATTGAGCTTCAGATAAACGATATACGGAGCTCCGTTTTTATCGAGCACCAGAGAATTATCCCAGCCGGCAAAACCAATTGTGTCAAAGGTACTTTTTACCCACTCTTCCTCGACAGAGTCCCAGTAAGCATATTTCAGAGATCTCTCAACCTCATGCCGAAAGCTAATATGCGGATGATCGTCTTTATCGAGTGCCAAGGAATTATCGGAATTTCCAACCCCAACGTTATAGATGTGCTTGGGTTCCTTCCAGCCGCTCTCGTCCCGAAAGGTATACCAAATATTGGAAAGGTAGGAATAGCTTAGATGAGGGTTTCCCTGACTGTCGAGCTTCAAATGAGGATAAAACGTTGAGCCAGAGAGTACCACAGCAGTCTCCGTGATCCAGCCCATGCCTTGCGAATAGCCGTAAACCAATTTATAAACTGGCCTATCAAAACGAACGATAGCAACATGAGGGCTGCCAGCGGCGTCTATTGCCAGTGAAACTTATTGGTCCTCGCTCACCGCTGTTTTCAAAATCACCAGCCGAGGGACACCATCGATTACTGTAGACGCATCTTGCAGATCGATCCGTGGCAGGAGAATGCGGTTTACCTTGGGATGCAAGCCTATCTGATGCTCAATGACCGAAGCGGCGCTCTGCGTCTCTATCGTGAACTGGAGCACTCTCTCCAAACAGAATTGGGCATCCAACCGCAGAGCGAATTGCGCGAGCTCTATAACGCCCTGCGCTCCACTTCGTCTCCTGCCAACATTTCCCCAAAACGATCGCTATAGATTGTGATCTTCCAATTGGTATCTTTTCTGGATCGCTAAAAATGATCGGTTTTCCGAGAGGGTCAGCAAAACATCCTTTGCTTGTAAGACCGTTCCCCCGCTCGGTAAAATAAACTCATCTCCCCGCGCAACCAACACAACCAGAAAATCATCTGGCAAGCCTAATTCAACGATTGCTTTACCAACGGCGGGAGAGCTTTCTGGCACATACAGTTCCTTTAGCTCACTCTTTACCCCTGCCATCGGAGTATATTGAAGAGGATAGATAACTTTTTTTGTCGGGGGTACATCCACCTTTAGCAAACGGGCGACGAAGGGAATCGTCGTCCCCTGGAAAAGCACCGACATCAGAACGACAAAAAACACCACATTAAAAATTCCCTCCGCATTGGAGACACCGCTGAGCAAGGGAAAAGTAGCAAGGATAATCGGTACCGCCCCCCGCAAGCCTACCCAGGATAATAACGCCTTTTCCCGCCACGACATGGGACAAAATAACAAGCTGGTAAAAACACTGATGGGGCGGGCAAGCAACATCAAACAAGCCGCAATCAAGATGCCATTGATCGCCACTGGCGCTAACCTTGAAGGAAAGACCAATAACCCCAAGGTGAGAAACATCGTTATTTGCATTAACCAAGCCAAGCCATCGTGGAAGCGCAAAAGCTGCCGCTTATGGATAAAATCGTGTTTTGCTAACACAATTCCGCAAAGGTAAACTGCTAGGAAGCCACTTCCTCCCAGCCGATCTGTGATGCCAAAAATGAGAAATACAAGCGAAAGTGTTAGCACCGGGTATAAACCATCGTACCCTAACTTGAGACGGTTGATCAGCGGGATAGACAAACGTCCCATCCCATAACCAATCGCCCCACCAATGATCATTTGGGCAAAAAAACCACCAACAAGCTGAAGCAGTGAAGTTTGCGGCTGGGTAATGAGCTGAGTGATCCCAATGGTCAAGAAGATCGCCATGGGGTCATTGCTACCCGATTCGATTTCTAAGAGGGGAATCAGCTTCCCCTTCAGATGGATCCCTTTGGAGCGCAGCACCGAAAATACCGCTGCAGCATCAGTAGAGGATACAATCGCTCCTAATAACATCCCCTCCAACGGCGAGAAACCCAGAAGGCGGCTCGTGAAACAGCCGACAACCAGAGCGGTTACCAACACACCAAGGGTCGACAGCAGGATGCCCTCCCCGATGACGTGGCGCACCACCTTCCATTCCGTATCCAATCCGCCAGAGAAAAGGATCAAAACTAAGGCAACCACTCCAATGAACTGGGCGACAGAGGGGTCATCAAAATGAATGCCGCCGATGCCTTCGGAACCGGCTAACATCCCCAAGCCTAGAAAAATTAAAAGCGATGGCACGCCTAAGCGATCGGATATCTTACTGGCTAGGACGCTGACCAGTAACAGGACTGCTCCTGCGATCAGGAAAGTCGAATTCATGAGCTAATCTCAAAACTTGAAGCCAATGAACAGTTGCAATCTAAAAGCTGAAGCTATTATAAAACCAAGCAGAACAAGAGATATTTTGCTGATCAACTTCGCTTCTTGTTTTTCACCTTGGGAACAAAACTCCTTTCGTGCTCGTCTATATAAGGAAATCACCGAAGTTGGATTTCCGGGACGACCCCCCCTATAGCCTAAGTAGGAGGGCTGGTTTCGGCCGTTTATCCAGTAAGTAAGCAGGTAGCGGTCACGATAAGGAAAAACCGCCGACGTTATAATAATGATATCGAAAAATCGAAGGCTGAACTTCTGGATGGTGCTAACAAAATCCAATTTCGGCTCGGTCTAGGAGAAAGAAGATGAATCGCAAATGGCAAAAGCAATGGTTTCGTTATCTAGGGATAGGCGTCATTGGGCTTATCTTGGTCAGTTGTAATTTGCCCGGCTTTCGGCAACAACCCTTACCAACCGAACGGCTCGCTCCGACCATGACCTCCGAAGCGGTGCAGATTCTATTGATGACTCAGATGGCCGGCACGCTGACGCCACCCACTGCCACTGTGCTGCCACCTTCGCCGACTTTGCCCCGCCCGCCGACACCTACCTACACGGCCACTTTGCCCACCCCGCGCAGCGATCTCTGCCGCGACAAAGCCGAGTTCGTCAAAGATGTCAGCATCCCCGATAACACGACCTTCAAACCGCAAGAGCGATTTACGAAGACTTGGCGCCTGCGCAACAGCGGCGATTGTATCTGGTCTCCGCAATATGCACTGGTCTTTGTCGAAGGCGACCGGATGGAGGCGGCATCTGAAATTCCCTTAACAGTTTATGTCCAGCCCAATGAGACCATTGATCTCTCGGTGGAGATGACCGCTCCCGC
>CAKZNJ010000093.1 GCA_937129505.1 uncultured Anaerolineae bacterium
TAGGGTCCGACATCCACTCCTTCTTCGAGCAGCGCTTTCTCTACCACCGAGAAAACGATCTGGCAGCCAGCACCGATCTGCGAATCGACGATCACCGTGTTGGGTCCGATGGTACAGCCCTCGCCGATCACCGTTTTGCCGCGCAGGTAACTGTTGGGATAAACCACCGTGTCCTGCCCCAGCACCACGTCGGCTTCGATATAGGTGCTGTGTGGATCAATTAAGGTTACCCCTTCGAGCATCCAATGGGTGTTGATGCGCTGTCTTAGGGCAGCTTCAGCCTCGGCAAGATGACCGCGATGGTTGATGCCGATCGCTTCAGTAGGGTCAGGGAGCGAAACGTCTTGTACTTCTAGTCCTTCCCCCACGGCAAGCTCAACTAGATCGGTTAGGAAGTATTCCCCCTTGGGAGAGAGCGAAATGCGGGGCAGAGCCTGCCATAGCCAATCGGCTCGGACGCAGTAAATACCGACGTTCAGTTCTTTTATTGCCCTCTGCTGGGGGGTAGCGACCGCTTCTTCGACAATGGCTTGGATTTTTCCTTCTCCATTGCGCAGGATGCGACCGAAGCCGCGCGAGTTCTCCGCACAGAGGGTCAGCAGAGAAAGCGGACCTTGATTCTGCCGCTGCCGCTCACAGAGATTTGTGAGAGTCAGTTCGGTGATCAGGGGCATATCGGCATAGGTGATCAGAACCGCATCCACCTTGCCTTGCAAAAGGGGTTGAGCCTGCAGAACGGCGTGGGCAGTGCCCAGTTGGGGTTCTTGAAGGGCAAACTGCACTCGTTCTCCCAGCGCTTTTTGCACTTCTTGCCCCTGATAACCGATCACAACCACCGGCGGCAGGTTGCTTAGGGGATAAACTGCTTCGATAACATACTCGATCATCGGCTTGCCAGCTAAGCGATGCAAGACTTTCGGTGTCTTCGTTTTCATGCGCGTGCTCTTGCCGGCGGCTAGGATAATCGCTCCAAGGTTCATTGTTTCTACCTCGCTAAGAAAATTGCCCATCTAAACCGATAGGAATGACCAATTTAACCATGACCAAGCCCTGGGGGAATAAATTTGACTTATGGGAAAGATGGGGGGAGTCATCGTTCAGGTATTTGCCCACCTAACGGAGATGAGGAGGCTGGGGCGCCCGGATTCGAACCAGGATAAACAGATCCAAAGTCTGCTGTGCTGCCATTGCACCACGCCCCATCCTGAGTAGCCCAGTGGGCGAGGTGTATTTTATCACATTTTTTGCTGCCTGATGGTTTCTTTCGCAGAAAGGGCGAAAACCCAAGGGTGCTGACAAGCTATGGAATGACACATTTGGGCTATGTTATGTCGAACGGAGTCACCCTTTGCGTGTCATGTTGAGATGGGAACATGACGCTTGTGGTCACTTGATGAGGGAATGACATCAATTCCGCTCAGCTTCCAAGCAGGCAAGTGCGGGTCGGTTTGGCTTTTGCCTTGCTCCAAAAGCCCCGTCCTATTCTGTTATGAGTATCCAGCGGGAAGATCACTCGCCTTCTTGACCTGTACCCCTCACCCCCGGACCCTCTTCCCACGAAAGGTAGAGGGGGCAAGCTCCCTTCCCCCTATGGGGGAAGGGTAGGGGATGAGGGCTGTGATGAGGGAATGACATCAATTCCGCTCAGCTACCGGGCAGGCAAGTTCGGCTCGGCTTGGATCTTGCTTTGCTACAACCGCCCAAAACTAATTATGTCATGAGTAACGAAGTGAGCGACCTCTGCTCACTCGCGGTCTCTGAGACCCAGACCTCATCGGCCTGCTGTGCCCTATTTTTATATCATACTAGACATTCTCAGAAAACATCAGTTCCAGATAAGAAACATAACCACTGAGTACGCAACAACTGAGTACACATAGAGCGGAGCGAGAAACCGATGCAAACTCAGCGTTCTCTGGGATAACGATTGAGCAGAATGTGCTTATCCCGAATTGGCGTTAAAGTATAATTGCTCAAAATGAGCACGGCTCGCTTATATGGTTGCGTGAGTAGTAGGAAATAGAAAGAAGGAAAAAATGAGTGCTTCCCCCTCCCCCCAAGATGAATTGAATCGCATCATCGAATCTGCCCGCCGGTTGGGCGTCGAAATTGACGAAGAAGAAGCGATTCAATGGCTGACGGCGATGGCCGCCGTGCAAAGCGATGAGGTCACGGTGGACACCAAACATGGAATCTACGGCCATAAGATTAGTTTGCTTGATTTTAGCCCGCAAGATTTGGCTCACTTCCGTCAAGTGGGGCAGATTGTCGAAATTTCCGACCAGCCCGGTGTGGTTGAGACGGCTCTCGCCCTCTCCGGATCGGCTGCTCAATCTAAAATTCAAACATACCCCGGCGACTGTGACTTTTTCGAGCGCGTCAATATTAAAGCGCCCACCAAAGAAGATGCCTGCCGTATTTTGGCGCAAACCTTACGTCAAAAAATCCTTGGCACAGCCAGCGGCGAAACGTACCGCTTTATAGAGGCAAAGTTTGGCAGCTTTCCATTCGATGGCATGCGGGAAGGAAAACCGGTCAAGAAAGGAGCGCCAATCTCTTGGGGGTTGGCAGAAGTCCAGGCGGGGGTGATTCACCTACAGGATGCTGATGGAAAAGCGATAACATTGAGCTGGGACGAGATGGCTCAAGATCCCGGCTGGACAAAGCTGGATTGGGTGGTGGCTTTTCCGCCTCGGAAGCAACTGGCAAACGCAAGCAACAACCTCGATGTAACTTGGGAAGCTCCAGATGGAAAGATTGTTCCTTTGGATGGTCAACTAGACCCCTATTTTCAGGAGGTCTACTTGGAAGCCGACTCTATCCCGCTCTTCACCAAGCTGGCGAAGCACGTTGCCGCAGATGCAATGGAGGATTATCTTACCCAGCTTGAAGGAGAGGTCAAGAAATATGTCACCAAATCGCCCAACTATGGCAAAGCTGCCAAACGGATGTACAACATTTTTCGGCTGAAAGGATTTTATAGTGAGGCAGCATATCTGCGCGAGTTATTCGATGAACCGGCAACCATCCTCTATCAAATCAGCGCCTTGGTGCGCACCGTGGATGAAGCCTCAGCGAGCGGCTCGGAGATCAATGAGAACACCATCATTGAACAGCTGGACGAATTGATTCTAGGCGCTATTGATGCCTTGGAGGGCGCTCAGGAGAAGGAAATCGTGCGCCGGTTGCTCCGTCTGCGCACCTTGATCAAAGATACGAGCCAAAGGCGTGAACAACAGGTTACCGATGCACAAGCCGAACTCATGCGCGAGGTGAACGCCTTTTTCCTCGATCGCCTGAATGCTGTACCGACCATTCGAGCTTACATCGCAGAATTACAACAGTGAAGCATATTGCCCGTTCAACGCTGATCGTTGCCTTTTTCTATGCTCTCGAAAAGGTTTTAGGCTTTGCCCGCCATTTTCTGGTGGCACGCCAATTTGGGCTTTCTCCCGAACTGGATGCCTATAATGCCGCCAATAATTTGCCTGACTTGTTGTTCATGCTCATCTCAGGCGGCGCTCTGGCAATGGCGTTTATCCCCGTCTTGACCGAGACGCGCCAACATAAGGGGCGGGAAGCAGCTTGGCAGGTATTTTCTTACGTCTTTAACTTGCTTTTTCTGATCACCGCCTCGCTCTCTGTGTTATTTGCCCTGTTTGCCGAGCAATTGGTGCGCTCGCAATTGGGCATTGTGCCTGGTTTCTCGGTTACTCAGCAGAAAGTAGTTGTCGATCTGATGCGTCTTAATTTGATCGGCACATTATTGCTCTCCATGGGCGGCTTAGCTATTGCGGGATTGCAATCCAATCAACATTTTTGGTTGCCGGCGATTGGCTTGAGCCTATATGATCTGGGGGGGTTGTTCGGGGTTGTATTCCTAGCGCCTCAAAGAGGCTATCAGCTTTTTGGTTCTTCGCTGCCGACTTTAGGCTGGGGAGTTTACGGTTTGGTCATTGGCACTGTGTTGGGGGCTTTGCTTTATTTATTGATCCAGATTCCGGGCTTGATTCGCTATCACTTCCGCTGGAGCCTCGGCCTGGGACTGGGCAACCCGGCTGTGCTCAAAAGCCTGAGTTTAATGGCACCGCGTGTCTTGACAATGTTGTTTATCCAACTGACCTTCATCGCCCAAGATAACCTAGCATCGCGCTTGAGCGCCGGTTCGATTACCGCCTTAGCCTACGGGTGGCTGTTCTTTCAGGTGCCGGAGACGCTGATCGGCACAGCGTTAGGGACGGTTTTGCTGCCCACCTTGGCTGAACAAACCGCTAGTCAGAATCGTCAAGCATTCCAACAAACCTTAGAGAAAAGTCTGAAAGTGATCTTAGCGCTTGCGGTTCCCTTGATTGCCTTATTGATCGCTGTGATCCGCCCTGCCGTGGCTTTGTTTGATTTTGGGCCTGATGGGGAGGAGGTGGTTGTCTGGACAGCGCGGGTCTATTTGTTGGGCTTGCTCGGGCATTCGCTGTTGGAGGTTGCCGTGCGCGCCTTTTATGCTCAGCAGGACGCTCGCACCCCTCTGCTCAGCGCAGCTTTAACCAGTTTGGCTTTTATCGTTTTGAGCCTTATACTGTATCGTCCGCTGGGGGCAGCCGGCATTGCGCTTGCCAATGTAATTGCCTTCAGCGCTCAAGCGTTATTGCTTTGGCTGTTATTGTACCGTCAGCGTCGGTTTGGTTGGATCATCAAGCAGACCCTAGCGCGAGCGCTGGCGGCGGCTGGGTTGTGCGCTGCAGTTCCCGCTGTGCTCTTTTCGGTGGGCAATGCCACGCTTCCCTTTGCCATTTTAGCTGGCGCCGTGGGTATCGTATTCTTGGTCGCTTTGGCTTTGCCAGAGATCAAAATCTTACTGCAGTTATAAAATTTTGGCGAGTATTGAGAGATTTTAGATAATGAGAGAGGTTGTCTCAACGTTGCGCTCTATATGGCGAATACCCCTTTCTTTCGGAGTAGCTGCGGCATTGCTTTTTATCAGCTTTGCTCTCCTCTGGCATTTTTATCGCCCTGGCTACGCCCAGGTGGCAAGCGAAGATTGGGGCGCAAAAGTCGAAGTGCAACTTTTGCAGGAAGCTCAGGCTGCTCAGGTCGAATTTTTGATTGTCCTCAAGGAGCAAGCTGACCTGAGCAAGGCGGGAACTCTGCCAACCAAAACTGAAAAAGGTTGGTACGTCTATCGTCAATTGACTGCTGTGGCAAAGCGCAGTCAGGCGCCGCTTTTGGAACAACTGCGCATGAGGGGACTGCCGTATCGCTCTTTTTGGGTGAGCAATATGGTTTGGGCGCGCGGCGATCGGATGGATATCCTGACCTTGGCTGCGCGCCGCGAGGTAGCACGAATTGTAGCCAACCCCACTGTTCGCTTGGACTTGCCCCTTATCGAGGAGAGCAGTATTCCTCAAAGCGAAGACGGCGTAGAATGGAATCTCAGCCAAGTGAACGCGGACGATGTCTGGAATTTGGGTTATTCTGGGCAGGGCGTGGTGATCGGCGGGCAGGACACGGGATATGATTGGGAACATCCGGCATTGAAAAACGCCTACCGCGGCTGGGATGGCAGCCAGGCTTCGCATGATTACAACTGGTACGATGCCATTCATGCACCGATAGAGCGCTCCTCATCGGTAACTTCCACCGTCGAAGGAGAGACGACCGCCGAGGATTGCGCCTACGACTCTCCCTATCCCTGCGATGATAATGGTCATGGCACGCACACGATGGGGACGATGGTCGGCTCAGACGGCACAAACCAGCTCGGCATGGCGCCACAGGCTAAGTGGATC
>CAKZNJ010000094.1 GCA_937129505.1 uncultured Anaerolineae bacterium
CTTCCATTCTATGGCTGCAATGCGTTGGTTCTAGAGATCAGGAGAATACTTATTGTTCCTCGATCTGTTGTATGTTCGCAACGAAGGAGGCGATCCTTGCGAAACAGCGCCTCGGAGCGCAAGTGCAATGTACGGTTTTCAACATGGACGAGCGGGCGTTCAACAAAGAGTACAGTCGCTACTTTAGCCGAGCGCGCAACGAACACGGCATCCGCTATGTGCACTGCCGCTTGTCGGGTATTTACGAAGATCCAGAAACGAAGGATTTAATCGTCCAATATGCAACCCCCAACGGCAAGAAAATCACCGAGCGCTTTGAGATGGTGGTCTTGGCGACAGGTTTACAGCCTCCGGCCGCAGCAAGAGACTTAATTTCAATGCTGGAGATCGAACCAAACGAGTTCGGCTTTTGTCAGACGGATAAATTTGTCCCTTTGCAGACCTCGCGTCCTGGTGTATTTGTCTGCGGGGCGTTTTCTTCCCCTAAAGAGATTGCGGAAACTATTTTAGATGCTAGCGGGGCTGCTGCCGAGGTGATGCGCCTGCTCAACGACCGCTTGAATGTCTATCGCTTTTCCCATGAAGCTCCCTTCCTTTCAAACGAAAGCTTTCCCCCCGAAAGGGATGTTTCCAAAGAACCCGTTCATGTGGGGGTCTTTAATTGCACTTGTGCTGGCACCCTTTGCGAGACGCTGAATCTCAAAGCCATCACCCAACAAGTACAAAGTTGGCAATCGGTTGAATATGCCGAATTGTTGGATTTAGCTTGTTTTCCCCATGGATTGCAACAGATTCAAAGCGCCATTCTGGAACATAACCTGAATCGCGTGGTCATTGGAGCCTGTAGTAATCGCACCCATGACTCCCTGTTCCAAAAGACCGTGCGCGCCGCGGGGCTCAATCCTTATCTGCTAGAGTTGGTCAATTTGCAGGAACAATGCAGTGGTGTGCATCGCGGCCAATTGGAGCAGGCGAACCGCAAGGCGCGGGAGATGTTGCGCATGGCAGTCGGTCGGGTTAGCTTGGCAAAACCCGTCTATAAAGAGAAGCATGTATGCCACCCTGCTGCCTTGATCATCGGTGGTGGAGTAGCGGGGATGACGGCTGCGTTGACCATCGCCGACAGCGGTTACGATGTTCATCTGATTGAACGCTCAGACATGCTCGGAGGCAGCCTTTTGAATCTCTATTATGTCGTCGAAGGGTATAACCCCCAACGTCTCCTGCGCGATTTGGTCAATCGAGTACGAGCGCATACCCGCATTCAGGTTTACACCCATTCGGAGGTTGTCCGCCATCGTGGGCATGTGGGAGATTTCCGTTCCGATGTTTTGACATATTTGCCAGATGGCAAGACTGTTACGACACAAGTTCGGCATGGGGTGACGATCGTAGCCACCGGAGGGCGGGAAGCTCATGAACATCCATGGCTAAATTTGCCGGGGGTGATAACCCAACGCGAACTAGAAGAGATGATTATCCATGAGCCTCAGAAAGTGGCAGAGTGGAAGATTGTTGTCATGATTCAGTGTGTGGGCAAAGATGGGATGGCGGATTACTGCTCCCGAGTTTGTTGTACCAATACAATGAAGAATGCCATCCGTCTCAAGTTGTTCAATCCGGCTTGTCAAGTGACGGTCTTGCACCGCAATATCGTCACCTATGGTTTTCGCGAAAAGTATTACACTGAAGCGCGCCAACGGGGTGTAATTTTTATCCGTTGGTCGAATGATTTGCCCCCGGAGGTGCAATACGACGCCCAGTCTGGCAAGCCCTTGGTGCGAGTGCGAGATCTTGCCTTAGACCGCTGGTTAGAAATTTGCGCCGATGTCGTCCCGCTCAGTGTCGCTGTAGTGCCGGCGGATGGAAGCGAAGCCTTAGCGCGAAAGCTGCGCATCCCTCTCTCTAGCGAAGGCTTTTTCGAAGAAGCGCAGTTGAAATTGCGGCCGATGGACTTCATGCGCGAAGGGATCTTTTTAGCCGGGATGGCGGCTTACCCAAAGTTTATTGAGGAGAGCATCAGTCATGCACTTGCCGCAGCCGGCAGGGCTTTGACTTTGCTCACCCAAAAATCGCTCTATCTTGGCGGCGTAGTGGCATATGTCGATCCCCAAAAATGTGTTGGTTGTCTAACTTGTACGCGAACTTGTCCATTTGGCATTCCTCAAGTGCTCCAACCTGCGGAGTGGATCGAGATGAGCGGCGAACAAAGCAGTGAAGCTCTGTATGCCGATTTACCTTCTCGTCACCAGCAAGCGCGCACGGGTGTAGGTGGCTTGGGTGGGGCAGCCTTTATTGACCCTGCGCAATGTCAGGGTTGTGGAACGTGTACTGGCGAGTGCCCTGCTAATGCCATTCAACTAATCCACTATGCCGACGAGCAAATGATGCTTCGTCATATCCGAGGTTTGGGTGAATGGCTGAAGGAGCCTATCCCATGAATCAACTCTCAGCGATGGTAGAAAAAGTTACCCAAACAGACTTTGAGCCTCAGATTACGGCTTTTTACTGTATCTATTGTGGCTATATGGCGGCTGATACGGCGGGTGTCCTCCATGTCCAATATCCTGCCAATGTGAAATTTGTCCGCATGCCCTGTACAGGAAAGACCGATATCCGATACATTTTAGAAGCGTTTGAGCAAGGAGCGGATGGGGTTTATATCGTT
>CAKZNJ010000095.1 GCA_937129505.1 uncultured Anaerolineae bacterium
TGGATACTGATGACATATGCCTGCTGGGAAGCTGCGCGGTATTCATGTCATGACCTCATCAAGTGACGCTCCCGCGCCATGAGAGAGTCTCGAAATGACACAATCCCCCATGTCATGTCGAACGGAGTGAGGGATCTTTTAAGATTCCTCAGTCGCTGCCGCTCGTTTGGAATGACATAGGCAAAAGGTTGCTCTGCTCTTTACGGCAAGGCACGCCGGATGCCGATTCACAGCCAACCAAGTGGTACAATGGTGTGAACCCCTGGTTGAGGCGCATTTGCCGAAGCCGCTAAAACCAGAAGCACAGTCAAGCGGATGCCTCGCTAAAAAACAGCGTGTTCAAGTACAATTAGATAGCATTTGGTTCTCAGGTAAAGATAGTGAGATAATCTCTCGGTTGCTTTGCTTTGAACGCACCAAAGAACAGATTTATCAACTCCACCCTCGCTCCCCTCGCATACTTGAAGGTTGTTAAGGAGAAAAATGGCGAAAGAGACGCTCGGTTATATGAAACTTGAATGGACTTGTCCACGTTGCAACAGCCGTAATCCTGGTCCACAGAAGACTTGTCTAAGCTGCGGCGCGCCACAACCCGAAGACGTCGCTTTTCATCTGCCCGAAAGGCAGGAGCTGCTTCAAGACGAAAACGAGATCAATCAAGCGAAAAAAGGAGCCGATATTCACTGCCCCTATTGTGGGGCGCGTAATCCGGCCGATGCCGCAAGCTGCGCACAATGTGGTGGCAGTTTAGAAGAAGGCACTCGCAGGCATAGCGGAAATGTCGTCGGCGCCTTTGCAGCGCAGCCTGCCTCTCAAGGGGTGTTATGTGCCAACTGCGGCGCTGCAAACGAGGTGCAGGCGTTGAAATGCGTTTCTTGCGGTGCGCCTTTACCGCGCCGTTTGGAGCGAACTGCAGAGGCCATGCCCAAACGGAATGCGAAAATCGGCTGGCTCATCGGGGCGGCCTTATTGATCTTGTTATCGGTCTGTGTCGCTATCATCGTATTAGCTTTTCGGACAGAAGGGATTGAAGCCCGTGTAAAGGAATCCTATTGGCAATCTACGCTAATCGTCGAGAGCCTTCAGCCAGTTAAGCACTCTGACTGGCGCGAGGAAATCCCCCCAGAAGCAGACATCCTACGATGCGAACCAAAAGTCCATCACGTCCAAGAAGAGGCCGTTGCGAATGCAAATAAAGTCTGCGGCACGCCTTATACCGTTGACACAGGCGGAGGCTACGCTGAAGTGGTTCAAGATTGTGTTTATGAAGTGCTGATGGATTATTGCGAGTATGAGGTGATGGAATGGCGAGCGGTGGAAAAGCTCACTCAACGCGGGCAGGATCTGCCCGTAGTCTACGCGCTGTTCAATCCTGCTGCCGATCAACGCATTGGAGAGCGAACGGCGAGCTATGTCTGCATTTTTGATAGTTCAAAGGGTGAGTTCCTCTACACAACCACCGATGAGAATTTGTATCGACAATGCACCCCGCAGAGCCAATGGTTGCTACATGTTAATTCGTTTGGTCAGATTGTCTCTATAGAACGGAAATGAACCGCCCCCTGCTTTGCGAAAAACTCGCCTCCCCATTCAGGGGAGGCGAGTGCTAGGTACTCAACTTTCGTAGACTGACTGAGGGAGCATACCTTCCAAGATCATTTCCAACGCCATCGTGTGGCTACAACGCCCGCGCGATTGGAAAAAGTCGCAATCACATCGCCAAACGCCGTTTTGCAAGTGAACCGTATGGGGATTGTTCTCACCTTCGAACGTGACGGTCAGGGTTTCGAAACGAATGCGGTTGCGTTCCTCGGCATACCGCTTTGCTTTTTCGATCTTCCCGATCATCCCATAATCCATAATTTAGCTCCTTTCCTATGCCCAAAAATGCGCAAAAGCACGCGCCCCCGCGCGTGCTTCTTTTGCTTTGTGAACCTTTTCCAACGATCGGTTGTGTGAAACCTTCATTCCATTTCAGTATATACGGGAATGGAT
>CAKZNJ010000096.1 GCA_937129505.1 uncultured Anaerolineae bacterium
GCCCTCGAATTAGATAAATGCGCGAATCGCCCACCGATGCCGTAAAGAGACGGTTGCCGACCACCAGAGCACATGCGCACGTGCTTCCCATGCCTGCCCATTGGGGGTGAGAATTGGCATTCGCCAGAACGATTTGATTCGCTGAGCGGATTGCTTGCTCCAGAGCAACGATGGGTTGAGCAAGGTCTTGCTCGCTGATCGCTTGAACGATTTGCTCGCAAGTTAATTCGGCTGCGATTTCGCCAGCCCGATGTCCCCCAATTCCATCCGCCACGACAACTAAGATCGCTTCTTTCCGATTAGCAGTCTTAAAGCGATGCAAACGGTAGCGATCCTCGTTGTTTTTCCCGCTCATACCGGCGTGGGTGATGGCAGCAGCCAGAATATGCGACGCCTTGCCAATCATCATGACGTTGCCTCAGTCAGCGTGGAAAGGGATTCTTTTGGATTGGGTTCCTTGATAACAAAGCGAAAACCTACTCGCCCAATATGGATTAGATCGCCATCTTGCAAAATAACCCCTTCTTGGGAGACTGGCGTGTAATTGACCCATGTCCCCATTAGAGAACCTAAGTCGTAAAGGCGAAATCGGCCATCCTCTTGCCGTTGCAGACGGGCATGCAGTGGCTCCACTGTCGAATCATCAATGACCAACAGATTTCTCAGCGCATTGCGGCCAATTGTCAATTCATCGGTGACCATTGCATAGGGTCCGCTTGTTCCTTCACCACTTGCTGTCCCTAAGCGATAGAGTTGAGCGAAAACGGCTGTTTTTTGCGTGATATTTGGTGGACTTGCCAAAGGTCGGGAGGGAGGCAGGTTCGTTTTGGGTGGCGACAAAGGTGGAACCGGCACCGGTTGGGTTAGAGGGTCTAGGGGCTGCTTTTTCTTGATTCCGAGACGGCGGCTCAAGCGCTGGGAGGTCGGCACCAACTGACCTCGCATTGCCAATAGCAAGGCTATCGAGGCAAACGCAGCGAGGCTCAGCGAAAGGACAACGAAGGGAATATTTTGGCGTACCATTGTGGATGGTGAAGGCATCGGCCGCAAAACCTTAATCAAAATCGGGGTTGGTACGGTTCTGGCAGTCATCCCCAACTCATCTACGAGCTCGACTTGTAAAACATGCTGGCCTGTTTGGGTATATCCGCTCAAATCCCAAGTGAAGCTGTCAAAAGGAGGCTCTGCGCGTTCAATGATCAATTGGTCATCAACAAACACCCGCATCCCTACCAACGGGCGCGCTCTTCCGTCTGGAAATTCGATCAGTAAATTAAACCGCCAGTTTCGCGGTTCAAAAGCTTCTTCAGCAGTGGGGGCGGCGGAAGGGCTATCTGCAAGCTGACGGATGATCTCGGCTGGTGGAGCCATGAAAGCCACATTGGGCGGCTGAAGGTTGATGCGAAGGTTGATCGGTGGCGTGCGCACCACCTCCTCGCCCAACCGAATTTCTGCTTCGAGTTGTCTTTCGGTGCCGCCCGAAGGTGCAGCTAAATAACGCAGAGCATAAACGTAACGCAACGGCTCCAAAACGCTCTCAGGATCGGGCTTTTCCTCTGACCGCGAAAAAACCTTTAGCGCGCCCTGTGTCTCTTCTGCTAAAGGGCGTAAACTGTCAATGGTTTGGGGCGTTGCCGAGGCAATCGTTGCCACAACCCAAACATAAACCCGCACCCCTTCTTGCTGAGCTTGTTGCACAGCGTTTTGAATGCCGAGGCTCTGATCACCACTTAGAGGAGCAGTGATGAAAAATACCACGCGCTCCATGCCCGGCCGTGGCGATGGATCTGATGCAATTTCAATCCCCTTGAGTAAAGAATCTAGGGACGGGATCGCTTCGCGGGGTACGCGATAGGAAGCCAAGGTATAAAACAGTTCGAGGGGATTATTAAGATGAGAGCGGCTTGGACCATCCGTGACCACGATGCTCAGATCATCAATCGTTGAGCCTAGGCGCCGTCTTGCCCAATCTACTAAAGCGTCGATCAAGTGGTCATAACGACTATAGCCTTGCGCATCGCGAATCAGAAAGGTCTCGCCGGGGTTGAATACAAAAACCGCTTGAACACCGACCCTTTGCTCCTTAACTTCTTGCAAGGAAACCGCCATTCCATTTTCGTAGAGTTGGATGTCGGCCTCGGACAAGCCGTGGATGAAGTTTCCCTGCACTGAAAAAACCTTGAGCAGCGGCTGCAAACGAGGGAAATCTTGGGTGGGGGGAGTATACAAAACGGCATAGGCGTTCAGCGTACCCTGTGCCAGAACTGAGCCTACAACAAGAAAGCTCATCCCCAGAATTGCACCTACCCGACCAATGAAACCGCGCATCAACGTAATTCTAGCATAGCTTGGCTACCGTTGCACCAAGCTTTGGGCTATAATTCATCTATTGAATTTTTAGGGAAAAGGAAGTCTATGCCAACGGCGTTAATTACCGGCATCACCGGGCAGGATGGGTCGTATTTAGCTGAATTTTTGCTTGCGAAAGGTTATCAGGTTGTTGGCATGGTACGCCGCTCCAGCACCGTGACCTTTGAGCGCATCCATCATATTCAGGACAACATCATCATTGCCCAAGGGGACCTGCACGATCAAAGTTCGTTAGTTTCGCTCATTGAAACCTACCAACCCGATGAGGTATATAACTTGGCGGCGCAATCCTTTGTGCCGACTTCATGGAGTCAACCGGTCTTGACCGGTGAAGCCACTGCCTTGGGAGTCACTCGCCTTTTAGAAGCCATCCGTTTAGTCAACCCCAAGACCCGCTTTTACCAAGCCTCGTCCAGCGAAATGTTCGGCAAAGTGCGCGAAGTGCCCCAACGCGAGACCACGCCCTTCTACCCGCGCAGTCCCTATGGGGTGGCAAAAGTTTATGGCCACATGATCACCGTGAATTATCGCGAATCCTACGGCTTATACGCTGTCTCTGGCATTCTGTTCAATCATGAGAGCCCACGCCGAGGCTTAGAATTTGTCACTCGCAAGATCACCTATGGGGCAGCGCGCATCAAGCTGGGCTTGGCAAAAGAGCTGCGTCTGGGCAACCTAGAAGCTCGCCGTGACTGGGGCTTTGCCGGTGATTACGTCGCCGGAATGTGGATGATGCTGCAACAAGATGAAGCCGAAGATTATGTCTTAGGCACCGGCATCACCCATTCGGTGCAGGAATTTTGTGAGCTGGCTTTCGCCCATTTGGGATTGGATTACCGGCAATATGTAATCCAAGACCCCCGTTTCTTCCGACCCGCCGAAGTTGACCTCCTTGTGGCAGACCCTTCAAAAGCCCGTCAAAAACTGGGCTGGCAACCCAAGGTGAGCTTCGCGGAATTGGTGCGAATGATGGTCGAAGCTGACTTGAAGCGCGTCTCTGAGGAAATCTCATAAACTCTATCAAGATCAATGAGCCAACATCATTTCTCGCCCGACCAAAGCAGTGATAAACGCTGGCTTTTGCTCTATCTCCGCCTCACTGCGGCACTTTTTGCCCTGCTTGCCCTAAGAGGAGGGATTTCCCTGATTCAAGAAGGGCTTGAGCGAGGCGTGTTGTTTGCTTCTCTCCGCTATCAGACCGCCGTCTCTGTGGCTTTTTTATTCTTTCTCTTCTCCTTACTTATCTTATTTGGCAGTTATTGGAGGACAAAATCCAAGCTCTTAACAGTTATCCAGAGGCTCAAAGCAAGCCTTCTCGCTTTGGGAAGATTAAATCTCGTTCCATTAACCGGTGTGAACTTGATTTTGGCATTTGCCCTTCTCGAATTAGGCAGTACTATCTTTCAACCGTACGTGGTTCGCCTGCTTGCGCTGGCATTGTTGGTGCTCTTGGGTATGCCCTTTGTCCACGTCGGTTTTTACATAAGAAATCCGCTCCAAAGTCTGATCACCTCGTTTCTAATCAGCAGTATCACCCTGCAAATCCTTTCTCTCTTGACCAAGGTCTCTACCTATCCCTTCACCCTCGAATGGTCCGAAGCTAGCCGTTATTACTACGCCTCGCTATTCCTAGGAGAGCGGATTTACGGGGTGAATACGGCATGGACCGTCTTACATCCCAGTCGTTATCTGCTCCAAGCGATCCCTTTTCTGTTACCTAATTCGCCGCTTTGGTTCCATCGATTATGGCAGGTTTGCTTATGGATTGGACTCAGCGGTTTAACCGCCTATGCTCTATTGCGACGCTTTGGTAAACCGCTATCCCCTTGGCTGCGAGCGGTCGGGGCAGGTTGGCTTTTCTTATTCATCCTTCTTGGACCGATCTATTATCACTTGCAGCTCGCCGTTTTACCCTTATTGCTCGGTTTTCAGCCAAATGCCAGATCTAGCGCCGCTAAGGGTATTTCCACCTTTGTTCTTATCCTCAGCTCGTTGTGGGCCGGCTTAAGTCGCTTGAACTGGTACCCCCTTCCTGCTCTGATTGCAATCACACTCTATCTGCTCGAAACCCCTTATAGAAACACCTACTGGCGCTATTTCTGGCGACCTGTGCTCTGGGCAACCACAGGGATCGGACTCGCCTTCGCTGCTCATTGGGGATATATCCGCCTTTCTGGAAATCCCCCAGAGTGGTTTGGCACCAGCTTGACCTCTCAATTACTCTGGTATCGACTGCTACCTAATGCAACCTATCCGCCGGGCATCCTGTTGGCTTCTTGGATTGTGATCCTGCCCATCGCTTTTCTCCTTTATCGTCGCTATGTCCAATTGCGCAATTCCCTTCACCCTTGGCGCTGGTTGGGGTTGTTTGGCATCTTGCTCGCTCTCTATGTAGGTGGGTTGGTCGTGAGCGTAAAAATTGGCGGTGGCAGCAACCTGCATAATCTGGATGCCTTTTGGACGAGCTTAGGGATTGTCTTTACGGCTGTGATGACTCACAACCTGACGCTGGATAAATCCGCTCCTGAGACTTCATCTAAACCGCCTATAATTGAAATGCCTCTTACAGATAAATGGAACCGAATAGCCCTGATTGCTGTCATTATCCTACCAAGTTTGTTCCTCTCGTCTTCCCTGGAGCCGTTCTTCCGCCCCGATTGGAGCGCAACCGAGAAGGCATTACGCCGCCTGCAGAGTTTGGTCAAACAAGTGCCTGCCAACCGAGAAATTCTTTTCATCTCCGAACGCCAGCTGCTCACCTTCGCGTATCTGCGTGACATTCGGCTGGTGCCCGAGTATGAACGGGTTTTCTTGATGGAGATGGCAATGGCAAACAACCAACCCTACCTGCAACAGTTCTATGAAGACCTGCGGGAGCATCGTTTCGCGCTGATTGTCAACGAACCCCTTTACGTTACCGCTAAAGGCAGCCCGGTGCGCTTCGGTGAAGAAAATGACGCCTGGGTAGAGCGCGTTGCAAAACCCCTTTTGTGTACCTATAAGCCGATTCAACAAGCCCGCATGTTGTTGATGGGGGTTGAAATTCAAATTTTGGAACCGCGCTCCAAGCGCGCTGAAGGATGCCCTTGAGAGCTACAGAGGTATCGTAAAAAGGCAGAACAAGTCA
This sequence comes from uncultured Anaerolineae bacterium, assembly GCA_937129505.1. Classification (GTDB taxonomy): domain Bacteria; phylum Chloroflexota; class Anaerolineae; order Anaerolineales; family UBA4823; genus NAK19. The sequence continues at coordinate 5,498 of CAKZNJ010000096.1, forward strand.
TGTATCTATTTCGTCTGTCTCCTGTAACCATAATCTCGATGATTGCCCTGTGCTTGGTGTGGTTGGTGGGCGGCTGGTTGTTGGCGCGCACCGTATTTGTGCTCAAGCCACGCGAACGTTTGATGGCTGGCTTAGGGTTAGGATTTCTCTTGCATTTGGTGTTGGCAAACCTTTTTTCTCATCTCTTACCCTTCGTATGGGCATATCCCTTGGGGTGTTTCGCTGTGCTTGGCTTAGGTTTGACCTTCGGACAAGGGAAACCTTGGAAAGCTCAGCTCAGCGTTGAAATCAAAGCATCAATACCGATTGTGATCTGCTTTATTTTGCTGCTGGCAATGTCTTTCTTGATCAATCGCGGCTTAGCAATTTTCGACGAGGGCTACAACCTGCCTCTCGTATCGCGTATGGCCGCCGACGATGTGCCGCCCCATTTTTTTCTCTACCCCGCCTTTCCCATGCCCTATCACTATGGTTTGCACCTTTTCGCTGCAGCCTTAACCCGTCTCGGCGGCCTCTACCCATGGAGCGCCTTTGACCTTGCTCGCGCCTTTACTCACGCTTCGATGCTCTTGCTGGCATTTCTTTGGTTCTGGCGGGTAACCTATCGCTGGCTAGGAGGATTGCTTGGTGCAGCGGTAACCTATTTTGCTGGCGGCAGCCAATGGCTTTTATTATTCGCCCCTGCAACATGGTTGCAAAAAGCCAGTGCTCAGATTCCACTGATTAACTCTGCCGCACTCAGCGGAGCTAATTTATATGATGCCCTCACCCGTCCATGGGCAATTGAAGTGGGCAGCGCTGTCTCTTTTCCATTTGCTTATATCAGTGGTATCTTCCTCCCCCAAAACCTCGCCCTAACTAGCTATGGCGCCTGTTTAGCTTTGACAATTTTCTTACTGCTCTTGTTAGATTTTCGCCGCTGGAGTTTAGCAGCTTCCTTTATCGTCAGCTTGGTGCTGGCTTCGCTTGCCTTGACCGCCGAGCACTTGCTCGCTTTAGTAATGGTCGCTTTAGGCATCGTCTGGTTGGTTTGGACATGGCAAAGAGAGAAACGAGTCAATTCCAAACAAGCTGGACTCCTTTTCGGTGTGGCGGCTCTTTTTGCCGCCTTTGCCGGAGGGGTCATCACCGTATGGTTGGGGCGGCTGTGGGCAAAGTGGCTGGGCAGCTCAGCGGCCTATGGTTATGGATTGACCGGCATACAGTTGCACTTGCCGCCCGCCGTCATGTCGGTGCATTACGGGCGCCTAGAGCTTTTCAACTTCACCCACCTCGTAGTTGCACTCGTCCAAATGGGGCCTGCTTTTGCGTTGATGACACTCTCCGCTTTTCAATTGCGCCATCGCTGGCGACGCTTGGGTTGGTTGACGGCAGCTTTATTTCTCATCCCTTGGTTGGGGTTTCTGGTCTCATTAGTGGTAGATTATCAAGATCGGGCGCGCGAAATTACCCGTTTCTTGGATGTCTCTTTGCTGCTTGGCGTGATTTTAGCATTCCCAACGCTATACCACCTCTTCCCGCGCCTTCGACCGCTCTGGCAGGTGAGCCTCTTATTGGCAATCTTCATCACAATCTATAGCGGTCTAGCTACCTTTTCTGTGCAGTTGTTGTCCATCCCAAAACCCCAATTCACCTATTTCATCACGCCGCTTGACGCCCGCTTCACCCAGTTGTATTGGGATTCTCTGCCGCGTGAAGCCCAGGTCTTCGACCCCAATCCCAGCCGCGCCATTGTCATCTTTGGACGCAGTGCAGGTCAGGTTGCCTTAGACTACCGAAAACCTTTGCCCGAATGGGTCGAACTCGTCGAAAATTTCAATCTGAATCAATTACTTGAATATGGGTATACTCATATCTACCTAGAAGACCGTTATTGGAGTCGCCTAAACAGCCAAGAGAAATCCAGCCTCGAACGCGCTTGTGTGAAACAGATCTATTCGACAGAGGGAACAGGCGAAACATTTCGCCGTCTGTATAGCCTATTGGACTGCCGCTGAGATGCAAACCCAAACGATTGCCGCTCGAATGAGCTCGCCCTTATTAGCCCTGCTTTCCATTGCAGCCGCGTTTTCATTACTGCAACAAGCTACAGCAGAGCAGACTTGGTTCTGGCCGCGCCGATCGGTGGTTGTTTTTGTACTTATCAGCTTAAGCCTGCTTATTCATCTTGTTCTGACAGTTCTGCCCGTCCTGCAAAGACAATTTTTTATTTCTAAGGTACAAGAAACGCTAAGGCATTATACGCAAAGGCGTGCTTCTGGGATAGTTCTGATCGCTTTGACTCTCTTTTCTGTAGCCTTTCTGGTATACGGACCCTATGGTCAGCCTTTCCTCGCTCCCCTTGTGCGCCTTTGGATTTTTGCTCAAGCAAGTTGGGTGGTGAGTCTTTTGCTCAGAGGTACTGGCTTCCATAACGAATTCAAACCAAGCATAATCGCATCGCTTTTATGGGTGGGGTTAGCGTTTAACTTCGGCTATTTTCTCTCAAAAATTTCGACTCATCCATTTTCATTGGACTGGTCGGAGACCAGCCGTTACTATTACGCTTCCCTCTTCTTCAGCGAACGAATTTATGGCATAAATACTCCTTGGAGTCCCCTTCACCCCAGTCGCTACCTCTTACAAGCCATCCCTTTTCTATTCCATCCTCTGCCTCTCTGGGTCCATCGCGCTTGGCAGGTGTTTCTTTGGATTGGTATCCCAGCAGGAACGAGCTGGTTACTGCTTGATCGTCTTCAAGTTAAAAAAGAGCGCTGGTTGATCTGGTCCTACAGCTACTTGTTCTTGATGATTGGGGCTGTTTACTATCATCTGCTCGTGATTCCAGCACTGATCTTAGCTCTTTGCCCGACACAGACGAACACGAAACGGGCAATGTTTGTTTTTAGCGCCGGCTTGTGCTTGGCATCCATCTGGGCTGGTATCAGCCGCGTCAATTGGCTGCCAATGCCTGCCATTCTGATTGTGACCTTATACTTTTTGGAACGTCCCTTTAAGGGACAAAAGCTCTGGCGTTATCTGTTTAGCCCCATTCTTCTATCGTTAGTGAGTATATTGATTGCCGCTCTCTCCTCCGCAATTTACGTGAAGCTTTCCAACAACCCGCCATCATACTTCGCTTCTAGTTTTACTTCCGACCTGATTTGGCAGCGCCTGCTTCCTAACCCCACTTACTACACGGGAATCCTCCTGCCGATCTTCTTTATCTCTATCCCGGTGATCTTCAGCGTCATGTATATCCAAAATCAGCAAAATATCCGCTTGTCAAGCTTTCGCCTGCTTGGTTTAGGAGCAATCTTAGTTGTTCTTTTCATAGTCGGAGTGGTTGTCAGCGCCAAGATCGGTGGCGGCAGCAATTTACACAATTTTGATGGCTATTTAGTCGTTCTGTTGCTCCTTCTATCTTACTTTTCAAGCGGTAGAGTAAGCCGTGAGGATCAAGAAGAGCAACAATTCACTTTTTCTCTCGCTCAAATTTCTAACCTTGTAAATCGGCAAGTGAACCATTGGCAACGGCTGGTTGTGAAGGCATTCTTCGCTTGGCTTCTGATTGCACCCTTGCCATTCATGGTCTTCCAGGGACGCCCGGTAAAAACCTATCCCGCTGACAGGGTAGAAGAAGCGCTGGATTCCCTCTACGCCATGGTGGAAAAAGCAATCGCCGGTAAAAAAGAAGTCCTGTTTATCACCGAACGCCATTTATTGACTTTTGGGTATCTGCCCGATGTCCC
>CAKZNJ010000097.1 GCA_937129505.1 uncultured Anaerolineae bacterium
GGTCGCTGGCGCTCCTACTCATGACATCATTGTTCGAGGGGGTAGAGAAATACAAAATCCAAGCCGAGCCGAACTTGTCTGCTCGGAAGCTGAGTGGTATTCATGTTATTCCCTCATCACAGCCCTCATCCCCTGCCCTTCCCCCATAGGGGGAAGGGAGCTTGCCCCCCTTTCCCTGTCGTGGGAGAGGGTCCGGGGGTGAGGGGTACAGGTCTAGTAGGGAGGTGATCTTCCTGCTGGATACTGATGACATATGCCTGCTTGGAAGTTGCGCGGTATTCATATCATGACCGCATCAAGTGACGCTCCCGCGTCATGAGAGAGTCTCGAAATGACATGGGGGTGGGGTTGCTAGCGCTCTTTCGAAATGACACGGGGAACTCACTCGCTGCGCCTGTTCGGTAGGACATTTGCCCCATGCCAGTAGGAGGGCGGAGGTCCTCGATCGCTTGATCTTTCAAATAAAGCCATGACAGAAGCCTGCGAGACGGTTGACTCCATGGTTCGGTGACGTTATAATCCAACAAAAATCATCCTATATGGAAGAATAATAACTTCGACATGATTGAAAGCTTTGGATTGATTTCTGCGTTGATCAAAAGGTGCTTCTCTAAATCTTAGCCCTCTGTTTTTTCATTTACCGAAATGTTCGCTTCCCTTCGCTCCCTCAATCCCAAAATAATATTCTCTTGTTTTTCCGTTTTCCTCACCTTTAGCCACCTGAGAGCTTTTTCTTTTGCCCAAAATTCCTCTCCTGAAGCAGTCTCTGAATTATGGGTGGGATGGTTCGTACTCATATTTGGGGTAACTGCCATTCCCTATGGTATCTTTGCTCTGATTAAAGAGCCTCTCTTCCTCATCCCAACAAAATGGATGAAGATCCTCTTCCCCACCCTAACTCTGATAGGCTTGGCAATCGCGCTATACATCGCTTATGTCCAGCTCCTTCAGGTTCGAGCCATTTGCGGACCTTTGGAAAATTGCAATACCGTCCTACAAAGTCGCTATGCCAAATTATTGGGTTTCATCCCCAATAGCGTACTGGGAACACTAAGTTATCTCGCTTTATTCTTTCTCTGGGGCTGGTATGTCTGGCGCAATGATTGGTTGGCGCGTCAAGCTCCTCTCTTGATTCTTGCCATTACCCTGTTGGGTAGCTTGCTCTCCATCTACCTTACAATTTTACAGGTGATCACTCTCAAAGCGTTATGTATCTGGTGCCTGAGCTCAGCCGTCAACATAACGATTCTTTTTCTGGTCAGTGCTTCTTTATATCAACTCAACCTTGTGGAGTCAAGTGACCGACAAGATTGATCGTTTTCTAATCAAGCGCAAATGATTTGATATCACGTTTATGGTATAAACGATTCCAATGAAACCTCTCTCTGACCTTCCTTTTTATAGCCGAGGCGAGGAGCTTGCCAACAGCATCACCCATGGAATTGGGGTGGCGCTCTCCATTGCTGGCTTGGCGGTATTGACCGCTTTTGCCACTTTGCTGGGCAACGTCTGGCACATCGTCAGCGTCAGCATTTATGGCACGACTCAAATCCTTTTGTACACCGCCTCCACCCTTTACCACAGCATCCCCATTCCACGCGCTAAACAAATCCTGCGTCGTCTTGACCATACAGCGATCTTCTTGTTGATCGCCGGCACTTACACACCGTTCACGTTGGTCAATCTGCGGGGCCCCTGGGGATGGACTCTGCTAATCCTTGTCTGGGCACTCGCCGTCATCGGTATTCTTTTACAAGGATTTCTTTTACGTCAAAAGTCAATCTGGAATGCCCTGATATACATCGCAATGGGATGGGTGGTCATCATTGGTGTAAAACCGCTGCTCAATGCGCTACCTCTTGGAGGGTTACTCTTGCTGTTGGGCGGTGGTTTAGCCTACAGTGGTGGCGCCATTTTTTATGTCTGGAAACGCCTTCCCTATAATCACGCGATCTGGCATCTCTTCGTCCTCATTGGAAGCGTCTTTCACTATTTTGCCGTTCTTTTCTACGTTATCCCTCTCGGATCAAAATAGGATACCGCCTACTTCCACAAAACTTGACCCGCCTGCAATTCACGGTTACAATCCGAATGTGCCTTATATCATTGATGGACATAACTTGATTGGCCAGTTGCAGGGGTTTAGCCTGTCAGAGATAGATGACGAGCAACGCCTAATTGAGGCATTATTGGAGTTTAGCCGCATCGAAAATCGAACCATCGAAGTTTTTTTCGATAATGCACCGCCTGGTGTTCCACGCGCCCGCAAACACGGGCGCATAACGGCGTTTTTTAGCCGAGCCGATAGAAGTGCTGACCAAGCAATTTACGAACGCTTGAAGAAACTGGGAAAAGAAGCCCGCAACTGGACGGTGGTCAGTTCCGATCGCCAAGTTCAAGCGGCTGCTAAGGCTGTTGGAGCCAAAACCATTTCCTCAAGCGAGTTTGCCCGTCAACTTACCTCAAAAACTCTGCGCAGCAAAGGTGGTTCCCCAAAATCATCAGAGAAGGAAGAAAGGCTTCCACCTGATGAGATTGATCGTTGGATAGAAATCTTTGGGGGCGATCTGCCAGAAAAGCCCATATAATTCGGACAATTCTAATCTGATTTTAATGCAAAAACGACAAATTTAGTGTATATTATCTATATAAGACACCTGCCCTCCCTTTTATTGGTATTTCAGGTGTCCTTCCCCGGTAAAAGTTTCAGTATGTCCCCCCCATATTGAAACTTCCGGTGGACCTCCTTAGGTCATCGAGCGTGTCCCCCCCACGCTCGATGATTTTAATCCAGAACTATCAAGAACTATCTTCGTGGACGAGCCAAACTGCCCAACAAAATCAAGGCACTCCCCAAAAAAAACAAACCAAAGATGAACATCTGCACAAGATTAAAGCCACCCCGATCGGGCAGCGCAGAAGTTTGGGCGTTTTGATTTGCAGCTGTGTCTGTTCCCGTGCTTATCTGCGGGGTAAACAAAGTGGGTGTTGCCGTTTGAGTCCCGACAGAGGGCATTTGCTCTGTTGGTGTGCTTAGCGGAGCAGTCATCGTAAGGGTTGGGGTTGGCGAATCGATCAGCTCAGCCGTAGGGGTGGCTTCCGCTTTGCGAACCAATATTTTATCCCCTGGATAAATAAAGGAATTTTCGGTCAGTCCATTTAGAGCCAGCAACTCTGCCAAGGGAACTTTGTAGATCGCCGCAATGTTCCAGAGCGCTTGACCCGCTTGAACAACGTGGACAACACTCCCATCTGCGTTCGGCGTGGAGGTTACAATGGGGATGAAAGGGGGAGCGGTGGGAGCCTTTGTCCCTCCACTAGAAGGTGGCTTTATCGAGCCGCTGCCTGGTGAGCCAGCCACATAACCAACCAACAAGGTGTAGAAGACAGTATTTCCATTTTGAGCAACACCTGCTCCAGCATCGGTGGCGTTGGGGTTAATCATGGTTTGCAAATGAATCCCGTCTCCTGTCCACCAATTCACTGCCTGACTTGGCGAAGCTTTATTGCCGCTGTAGATGTTCTCACTGACGTAAACCTTGGCTCCTCCGCCGTAACCCGCTGCTATGGCTCGCTGGAGCGGCGTCGAACCCCCTTTCCCGCTGTGGGTCACCGTGCCAATCGAGGCTTGATAATCACTATGTCCCTGCGCGGCTGCCATTAATGCGCTATTTGCCTGAAGTGCAGGTAAGCCATACGACGCCCGAACTTGATTGACCAGTGCGATGACTTGATATGCGTCGCCTTGGACGACTGCTTTTCCAGAAACCGGAGGAACATCCACAATACCCCCTAGGAGAAGCGCAACGCAGACAATTGCTATCCAGCGAGAGATAAGAAAACCATATCCACTTTTATCCATGGATACCCAATCTTATCACAAACCTATTTCGTTTATAAACAACAACCCTTTTTGCTATTACGCTGCTATACCTTATTAGACTTGGCAGGTAGAGCAGAAGCCTTGTCAGCTTGAGAGCAGACCACTGTCATATCGAGAGAGTCAAGCCGTTGCCAAAGAGCGCGTCGGATTGTCTCTTGCCACTATTGCAAACTCTTGATAAACGCCTCGAGAACTTCTGGGTCTGTGCCGGGCCCGTATTCATAGACTGCACGCCACGGCAAGTAGTGGGTGAAGAATCGGTCTTGGAAGTAAATTGCTCCATCCTTATAAACGGTGCGAAAGATAGTGACATCAGCGCCTTCCGCAGCCCAGTCTACTTGGCGAATCTCATTGGGTGCCAATTCGGGGTTTTCTTGAAATAGTGGCTCTGGCGGTTCAACGACATATTGCAAGCCGCTGGTCTGCCACTCCACCACCCGCCCGTCTGAGGTGGAATAGAATTTCCACGTCAAGGTGCGCGCCGGTGCGTTGACATAGGTCTCCATCAACAACCAATAAGGGGTATCGTTCTTGAACTTAAAATCTACCACCGGCACAAAGACGGCCGCATCTAAACCGGCCAGTTTGGTGTCTATGCTTCCCGATCGCGTTTGCTCGTAATAACTTACCCGATACGCATGGGAATGGCGCTCAAGGATCGGGTAGCCGCCAAAAAACGCTGTCCGGAACAATGTGGTGCTAACCTGACAAACGCCTCCTCCTACCCCTTTGATCGTGCGATCACCATAGATGATCAGAGCTTCTGCGTATCCATTATCTAAGCTGATATCGCCCAGCTTCTCAGCCATAGAGAAGGTTTCACCCGGCGCAACCAGTACACCATGGAAGCGAGCGGCGGCGGTTTGGATATTCTGAATGCGCTCCGCGCTGGAGCCGTAGAAGTAGGAAGTATAGCTGCTCACCAACTCGCGAATCCCCAGCTCTTCTGCCGTGACTTGATCGCCAATTGGGGGCGGGGTTGTATCGACCACCAAATCAATCTGATGCTCCCCTTGTAAAAGCAGGTTTTCAATGGCTTCCAGCGATTTTTCAACATTCAAGGCTCGCCCTATGACCGCTGGTTGGATCACTTCTAACTGGCGGCTTTCATCGTTGAAAATAAAGCGCGCGTTCTCTGGAGAGCGGTTGATCTCTGCGCCTATTTTTTCCAATTGCACTTTAAGAAGCTCTTTCTGAAGTCCAATTTGAACGGTGGCGCGGTTAGGCGTTTGGACACGCTGAATGGAAAGCATCCTAACTAGGTCGGCCGGCTCATAACGCCATTGGGAGGTCTCGGTTGGGTCACCATTTGGCAAGCGCAAAATCAAGGGAGAGCTGAGTACCTTACGCACCGTTTCTGCCTGCGCAGATAAGTCTAGAATCTCAGGTGGCTGTTCCTTGACGCTCAAAACGACAACCCCATCCGTCAAGGTCAGCAGTTGATTGCGCAGGGCAGCCAATGAAGAGGAAAAATCCAGTGTGCGCCCGATCTTGCCCGCCCTTGTCTCCACTTGCAAATCCCGAATCTCCAAACTGGCTTCCACGACCGGAACATTGATTTCGGTCGCAATCTGCTCTAAAATCGCCTGAGCCTTACGCTCATCATATACCATGCGGGGTGATAACGAAGCTCCCCCCAACCACACCTGTAGAGGTTCAAACAGGCGCGTCCATATTGCTCCTTCACGCCCGAGGCGATAGGCGAAAACGGCCGATTGTTGGGCATCAAGAGAGAAACCAACTTCTCTAGGATGAAACATCCAGATTCGTTCACCATCTTGAAGGATGATTTTACCCGTTTGAGGATAGAGGAGATTTTGTTCAAGGGCTTGACGGGCTTGTTCGATCGTCATTCCTGATACATCAATCCCGCCCACACGCACATTAGGGAAAATGCGCCCTGAATAAACACTGACCAATAGCAGATTGCTTAATAAAACTAACGCAAAGAACAGCCCTATTCCCCCCACTAGGGCAATCACCCCTTGAAAGAAATACTCCCCCCACGAGACGGTAGGGCTCAAAGTAGAAATCCGCTTCACCATAGGCTTATGATGAAGTCAATTATATCTTACCTGTTTGGCAATCGACACCCCCTAGAGAAGCAAGATACTCAGATGGCTGTTATGACACTTTTCTAACCTGCGACGTGGTCGAGGCTTGCCACCTGATCTTTTTCGGTCAAGGTCAGCACCTTGCCTAAGTCGAGTAAGATGATCAACCGCTCCCCTACTTTTGCGATGCCCGTTATAAAAGCGCTGTTGATCGTCGTAACCATCGGTGGAGGGGGTTCGATCGCCTCTTCTTGCACTCGCAGCACTTCCGAGACCGCATCGACAATCATGCCAATTTTCATCCCATCCATGGAGACCACTACGATTCGCCTTTCATCGTGCGCCATTTGAGCGCTTTGACCCGCAGTGGCTAATCCAAATCGCTTTCGCAAATCCATCACAGGTAAGACACTGCCGCGCAGATTGGTGATCCCCTCTACAAAGGCTGGAGCTTGCGGCACCGCCGTAATGGGTTGCATTTTGATAATGCTTTCCACCGCAGCGATCTCGACACCATAGTGTTCATTTGCTAATTCAAAAACTACAAGCTGACGTTCCATCTCTCACGACTCCTTTTTGGTTAAATTGTAGCCATTGCCAGTTAATGGACGGTCGGAAATTTCAATCTGGGGCGTCTGAACCAGCTCCTCTTGAGAAGTCGGTAAATTCTCCAGATCTTCCAACCTCTCTAATCGAAAATGGTCGACTAGTTGTTTCAATTCAGTGGCAAGTGCAGCCAAAGATTGAGCGGCGGCGGCTACTTCCTCCACTTGGGCAGTCATTTCTTCTGCTGAAGCAGACACTTCTTCAACGGCTGCCGAGTTCTCCTCAGAGACCGAAGCAATATTTTCGATTGCCTCGGTGACCACATGCGCTGATTGAGCCATCTGATCGGTGGAGATAGTATTCTGCTCAAGAACGGCCGAGACAGTATCCATCGCACTCACCATTTCCTCAGCCGCTTTTTGCATTTGCGCTGAGGCGTTGCTGGTGTTTGATGCCCGTTGTTGTACCATTTCAGCCGCATCCAAGATATTGGACAAGGAATTGCCCGATTCATTCGCCAGCTTCATGCCGCTTTGCACTTCTTGCGTCGTTTCATCCATCGAAAAAACAGCTTCTTCCACAGTCGCTTGAATGCGTTTGACTAACTCGCCAATTTCCTTGCTGGAAGAAGCTGCTCTTTCAGCCAGTTTTCTCACCTCATCTGCGACCACCGCAAACCCCTTCCCATGTTCTCCCGCTCGGGCAGCTTCAATCGCTGCATTCAGGGCTAACAGGTTGGTCTGCGCTGCTATATCTTGGATGGTCTCGACAATGGAATTAATTTCAGCCGAGCGTTGACCCATCTCGCGCACTTTTGCAGCAGAGCTATTGACTTTCGAAACAATCGTCTGCATATTTCGAATCGTAGCTTCAACACTCTTGAAACCCTCTTGTGCCGCATTGGTAGCGTTGACGGCATTTTCGATGACCGTCTGGGCATTGGAGGCAACCTGGCGAATGATAGTAGTAATTTGCGAAGTTAGTGAAGATGCCACAGCAACCGCTTTAGCCTGCTCCTGAGCTCCAGAAGCTACGTTTTGGATTGCGCGCGATAGGTGCTCGGTAGATGAAGCTGTATGCGAAATTGACTCCGATTGCTGACCGATGCCCTTGGCAACTTGCTGGACAGTAGCGGCAATTTGGGATGTAACTTGCCCAGCCTGATTAGCCGACTCTGCTAATTGGAATGAAGCTTCGTTCAAAGACTGGCTGCTCTTTGCTAATTGTTGGAGGGTCTGTCGTAATGAGAGTATCATGCGTGAGAAGGCATTGCCGAAGACATCCTTTTCCGAGCGAGGAGATGCCTGAACCGATAAGTCACCCTCGGCAAGACGGTGCGCCAATTGCGCCATCTCAAATAGATAAGCATTCATCTCACGAAAAGCAGAAGCCAGTTGGCCAATTTCATCCCTCGTTTGGACTTGAATATCCACATTGAGGTCCCCTTTTGAAATGCGTTGAGCTGCTTGGGTCAGCCTCTCAATAGGTGCCACCAGACGGCTTGCCATGAGCCAGACGATGGCTAAAGCGACGGCAATCAAGACTAACGACATAACGGATAGGTTGCGCAAGAATAAGTTTGCGCTTGCCATTACCTCCTTCTCTGGAACAAGCACCTTGACCGCCCAAGGAGTAGCAGCAGTGCCAAAACGGATCGGTGTAAAAGCCGCAATTTGACCCTCATCTTTTTCGACTACTTCGACCCCGTCGAGGACATAACGAGAATCCTGAGCTTGATAATCCTCGTCAAACTCGGCAAGGGATTTTCCGACCCGATCGGAATAATTCGAGTCTCCGACCACTGTGCCGTTGTTAGAGATCACAATCATCGAGAGATTATCTTCGCCACTAGCCGATTGTTCAGTCAACGTTTGAAGGTAATCCACCCGAAGATCAACCCCAGCGATACCATAAAACCTGCCTTCCTTGACGATTGGGACAATCAAGGAAGTCAACAAGACATCCACCCCTTCAATCGGATAGAGATAAGGGTCGATGATTGTTTCTTGTAAGGTCCGCTTGGGAATTAAGTAATAATCACCAATGCCTTCCGTCTCGTAATCCATCAATGCCTCACAAACGATTCGATCTCCCGAACGAACCCAGTAAGGGATAAACCGCCCTGTGGCATCGTGACAATCCTTGTTGATATAATCTCGATCCTTGCCATCGAAAGCATTCGGCTCCCAAGCTGTATATACCCCTAAAAAGTTGGGGTTCTTAAGCAGGGTTTGATAGAGCATCAGATTGACTTGCTGCCGAGACAAAACCGCCTCTTGGTTGGGCATCTCCAGAACCGAAGAGAAGGCATTGGCTAACGCACGTGCGGTATCTAACGCCACTTCCACTTCAGCATCAATGGTGCTTGCATGGCTTTTAGCAACCGCCAATACTTCATCCTCGGCAGCTTGAATTGCCTGATTTCGTTGAGCGAGAACTGCTGCTGCGGTTAAGATGATCGCCAAAAAGACCAAACAAGCCCCAAACCACAAGGTTAGGATCGATCTCAAAGATGTTTTAGCAAATGAGTTCATTCCGAGATACTCCTCGCAGCCTAGTTTTTTTCTCACACTTCACATCCAACTTCGATAGGGTGATTTGTAGTTGTTTATTAAGCCTACCGAGGTCGATATGAGGGATTTAAAGCGCGTCCTACCAAATAAGAGCACGCAGGGCTTGGACTCCTAGGCTAATTACACAATAATTTTTCTCACTTGGGAATAAAAGAAGGATGAGTATCTTGTAAAAGTTGCGTAAAGGCAACGGAGGACAGCTTATCCTCCTTGCCGTAGTGACCCCCTCAGTCCTATGGGTAATGCGTTATTCGTCCAGTATAGTTTACGGTTTCTCAACTCATGAGATTGAGTGCCTTGCGCATCGTCTCCACCCAATGAAGGCTTTGCAAATAGATATCGCGAATCAGATCACTGTTCATTTGCGAGAAACTGATCTTATCCCACTCCGCCCTTTCATAAGCCAATACACATTGAAGCGCTTGTCCAATCAGGCCCTTTCTTTCTAGCAATCCTTCTTTAATTGTTGTCGATAGGCGAATATTTTCAAGCAACTCCTCTAAGGGAGTGTCCATAATTGCATCGAGAGCTGAGAGCAACCCAGCGAGGAAATAAGATTCGGGTTCGGCCAGTTTAGCGTTTAAAGCCAACAATTCGCTCATCCTCGCCCGTACCATCGCTAGAATCGTTAGTTCGCGAGGTTTATCCTGCTTTTCAGCCAACAAAATTAACGTAAGCCAACTCCGTAATTTTTCTAACCCTAAAAGGGTCATCGCTTGTCGGATGGACTTTATCTCCGAACGAATGCCATAGTAAGCGGAATTGGTTAACCGCAGGAGTTTGTAGCCAAGAATGGCATCCTGGGAGATAATGTGTTCTAATTCGTCAAAGCCGACGTCGGGATCCTGAAGCTTGGCGAGCAAATGCATTAGAACCAAACGAGAGATGGGAATTTTATGACCACTGACGAGATTCGGCCGGCAAAGAAAAAAACCCTGAAAATAATCGAAACCGGCCTTCAGGCATAAATCTAGTTCTTCGCGGGTTTCGACTTTCTCAGCTAGCAACTTAGCGCGTTGAAATTGGAGACGGTAAGCCAGGGGTTGAATTTTCTCCTGGGGGATGAGCGATAAATCCAGCTTCAGGATATCAGCGAAGTTCAGCAAAGGACGGATATTGGTAATCGAGGACACATCATCCAAGGCAATTTGATAGCCTTTGCGGGAAAATTCTTGAATATGTTCAAGTATTTCCTTGTCTAGAACAAGGGTTTCTGGCACTTCGATGATCAATTGCCGTGGGGTGAAGGGAATAGGCAACCTTTCAAGGAAAAAATTGCGGGTCAGATTAATGAACGCTTTTTGCCGGCCGACCACTTCTTCTAACCCCATCTCGGCGAAGGTATTTAAAATAACCTCAGAGGTGGCTTCATCCCCGTTAAAGAACGTAGCCGTGTCACTAACTCGATTCCGATAAAGCAGCTCATAACCAATGACTCGTAAATACCGATCAAAAATGGGCTGCCTTCCGATAAATACATTAGGTAAGACCCCAGGCTTAAGGATGCGGCTGGGAAAATTGGGTTGAATAATAGAAAAGCTATCCCCCATCGGGATGGTCCTCATCTGTAAATCTAATCTTGGTCAAATTAAAGTCATTTGGTTTGTCGCTCGCCCTGATTAGTTTGTCTAATATAATTATACATCGATTGTGCGTTGAATGCCATTCAGCAATAGCTGATTACAGAGTGAAGCGGTTTGCAACAGCCACATTGCCTTGAGTGATAAACCGCTGGCTACCTTCCCGCAGAGCGAGATGGATTGTCAAGGAGCCAATTTCGCAATTTAGAGGCACAATTAAGCGCGCAAAGTCCAGGGTTGAAATAATGGCGCCTTTTCCCATCAGAAACGTCGGCGGAGAGATTACCGATTCATAACCAGCTTGTGCCAAGAGCACACTTGCTCGCCCAGTAATTACGTTTGCTAGTTCTGCGATACTGCTCTGCGCTAATGCACTGAGAGACTTCAACTCCTCTTCCATCATGCGAGAAGCCAGCGCAATCGCCGTTTGATTGTTCAGGCTATAAATGACATTGCCCATCACTTGACCCACCAGACTGATTATAATGGTAATGTCATCTGTAGCATAGGGTTCCTTGTCTAAGTTTAACTCTCCTCGCGAAACCGTCAGGCGGGTTTCAGCCTGCAAGACCTGATAAGCCGCTTCTACAAAGGGGTTTAGAAACTTTACATTCATCGGGCCTCCATCTGAAAACAGGGGGTTATTTCTTCGCCGAATCGGGGATCATCACCGGCACAAAAGTGGATGAAGAAGTGCCAGCAGGAGCTTCTCTGAGGGCTAAATGGACAGACACCTCGCCGAGCTCGGTCGTTAGAGGAACCACAACACGGGCAAAATCCAGGGTTGAGATCGTTACGCCCCGTCCATGGATTAAGGTGGGCGGGGAAATATTGGCAGAATATCCAGCCTTGGAAAGGCGGATGGTCGCTTGGCCTGAGATGACATTGCCTAATTCAGCAACGCCGCTTTGGGCTAAATTATCAAACTCATCAAACTCTTGCCCTAACACGCGAGAGACCAGCGATAAACCCGTCTTTTCGGAAAGCCCATATAGGACAACACCTTGAACTTGTCCGACTAGACTAATGAGAACAGTGACATCATCGGTGGTCAAAGCAGATTTATGCAGCGTCAAATTGCCACGCGAAACATCAACGCCACATTCTGCTTTCAACACCTCTGAAGCTGCTTCGACGAAAGGGTTCAAGAACTTAACATTCATGCTTTGGATCTCCTTACGCGAATAAACTCGTCCGCTTCTTCGACAAACGGCAGGATTCGATCGGCTAGATCGTTAAGTTTTTTATCATTCCAATTCATTCTTTCTACCGCTACAGGATCAAGGGTGTACTGCAAACCGTCTTTTCCCAGTCCAATCCCAAGGGTCATGGCAACCGCATCAGCTAAATGGACTGCTGCAGCAAGGATAGCGCCTTCATTAGCTTGAGAGGGATGATGGTGATGGGCGATTGCATCGATCAGCGGATTGGGCAATCGCCAACGTCGGCCGAGCTCAGCACCTAAGGCGGCATGATCCACCCCAAAATGAGCAGCTTCTAAATCGTTGAAAGATTGCCCTTGCCAATCAGGCTGGGTGGTATTGGTATTACGGAGCAGAATCTCCAAGGCAAGTTTGCCAATGTCACACAACAAGCCGGCGTGGTACGCCTCTTCGGAAATTTTTTGCCCAAAGTCTGCGGCAATCAACCGCGCTCCTGCTGCCACTGCGATGGAATGACGCCAAAGTTCACCTCGTTCGAGCGCATAGCCCGGGGCTGGGCGTTCAAGGAATGAAGCAACAGAGGCAGCCAAGATCAAGCTATGTAAGGTACGATAACCTAAATAGGTTACCGCTTGGTGAACCGTGGAAACCGGGTACTTCAAGCCATAATAGGCCGAGTTTGCCCACCGCAGAACTAAACTGGTCATGGCTTCATCCATGGTTAAGATCTTTGCCACATCCGCCATGTCCGACTTTGGATCGCGGATAAGGTCTAGCGCCTTTTGGGCAACTTGGGGCATTGGCGGGAGCTCGCCAACTTTCCGAATCAAATCATCGATCGTAATTCGGGATGACATCACTATACCCTCTCATAGAACGAAATCCCTACATTGCGCAAACCGAAGGTTTGCGGGTGAGGGATAATCTCTGTTGCCCCTACAAAGAGGACACCACCCTGCCGCAGGGCATCATGAAACTTTTGATAAAGCTGCTCTTTGGCAGCAGCCGTAAAATAAATGACCACATTGCGACAGACAACCAGATCCATCTCCCTGGGAAAAGGGTCTGCAAAAAGGTTATGTTCCTCAAAGGTAATTTTCTTTATCAATGATGGTGAGATATAAAAAGGGGGACCCCCAGGCTGCAAGTAGGCAGCCCGTTGGGCTAGGGTGAGGTTCTGAACCTCTTCCGCCGTGTATGGGCCTCCTTGGCGGGCTTTGTTGAGTGCGCTAAGATCATAATCGGTAGCAAGGATTGAATGGCGCCGACGCGGAGAAATTTCATCCAGTAAGATCGCCAAGGTATAAGGTTCGGCGCCGATGGAACACCCTGCGCTCCAGATGCGCAAACCATTCTCCATAGGGCCGCGACCCAAGGCCTCTTTTAACAAGCGAGGAAGCACGTTTTCCGCTAAACTCTTCCACCGCTCAGGATCGCGGAAAAAGGCTGAGACATTTATGGTAAGGTAATCTCGAAAACGATTACGTTCCTTTTCGTCGCTCCGCACTCGCTCGAAGTATGTCTTCCAATCCGGGGCGCCACTGCGTACCAGCCAAGAGTCCAAACGCCGTCGCATCTGTTCATCTTTGTAATGGTCTAAATCCAGCTCGAGCAGCCGTTTGACGTTGCGTTTGATCTCTTGGTAAACCTCTAATTCCATTCGAGTGCCCTCGCAATCGCTTTGGGAATTTCCGGCAGGGGAACAACCTCGTCCGCTGCCCCAGCTTCGACTACGCTGCGCGGCATCCCCCAAACTACGCAGCTCGATTCGTCTTCTGCAATCACTTTTCCACCTACTGAATGGGTTAATAATGCCCCATTTGTGCCATCTTTCCCCATCCCCGTTAAGACAACCGCAACCGTAGCTTTCCCATAGTGCTGGGCAACCGACAGAAGGGTGACGTCCACAGCGGGACGAACGCCATGAACTGTCGGGTTTTGATTTAGACTGACCTTTCCATCGCGATCAATGACCATGTGGAAACCGCCCGGTGCGACCAGTGCCTTGCCCGCTTCTAGCTGTTCACCCGGTTCTGCTTCTTTTACAGTCAGTTCTGAAAGGCTGTTCAACCGTTCAGCAAGCGAGCGGGTAAAGCCAACCGGCATATGCTGCACGATCACAAAGGCAGCTTCTAAATTTGCCGAAAGTTGAGGGATAAGCTGATTGAGCGCTCGCGGTCCTCCAGTCGAAGCCCCAATCACGACAACTTTGTCCATCTCCCGCAAGGGGCGCACTTGTTTGCGAGCATTGTCCATATTTGTAGCTATTGGCGTGGCAACCGGGGCTACAATCGGGTAAACGCGCGCTTTCGAGGCACGTCGGATTTTCGTGATCAACTCTTCGATGATCTGTTCGATATTCGCCTTCGACTCAGGTTTTGCGATGAAGTCTACCGCTCCAAATGTCAGAGCTTGAATGGTCTCGCGGGCGCCTTCGGTGGTCAAACTGCTCACCATAACGACCGGGGTGGGGTAATTGGCCATAATCTGCCGCAGTGTGGTGATTCCATCCATGTGAGGCATCTCAACATCTAAAGTGATGACATCGGGTTTAAGGCTCTGGGTAAGCTGAAGAGCCTCTTTGCCATCGTGTGCAGAGCCTACCACGCTGAAACCGGGCGTCTCATTCAGCCGACGGCTGAGGGTATAGCGCATAAAAGCGGAGTCATCCACAACCAAGATGCGGATGGCTTTTTCCGGCCCGTCATTGCCAGAGCTTGAAAGGCTTTTTGGACTTTGCCCCGAATGTGCCATCTGTCGCAGAATTTCGCCTAACTGACCAACTTAGCCACGGCGCTCAAGACGCGATCTTTTTCGAAGGGTTTTACCACGAAGTCACGCGCCCCGGCTTTGATCGCCTCAAGAACCACTGATTCTTGCCCCAAAGCCGTCAGCATGACCACCTTGGCAGAGGAGTCGTAGCTGCGAATCTCGCGTAAAGCGGTCAGCCCATCCATCTCGGGCATGGTAATGTCCATTAAGACCACGTCGGGGCGACTCGTCTTATAGGTTTCCACAGCTTTAACGCCATTCTCTGCCTCGATGATCTCATGGCCTTCGCTGCTCAACATCTTGGATATTCTGACCCGTAGAAATTCGGCATCATCGACAACAAGTATTTTTGCCATTCAGCAATCTCCTTTTCTATGCTAAGAGTCACAAAGGTACATTAAATTTCTCTTTCCTGATTGCCAACGGTGCGAATTGTCATTCGTCCGTCCCGAACATAGAACCGTACAGTCCTGCCGATTGTACCGCCAACCTCTTCACTGACCAACCTGAGTCGAAATCGTTGAAACATCTCGTGAGCCGCTTCGACATTGCGAGTTCCGATATTAAAACTGTTGGAAAAACCAGGCGCCGTCAGCATATTTGCACCCCCTGCCATGCGGACGATGATTCGTGAGGGAATGGCACCGGCATTAACCATCTCACCCAAAAGTATCTCAATCCCAGACGTCACATATTTTGCACTTTTTTCGACTACACCATTGGGGCTAGCAGGCAACACGGCGTGAAGCAAACCTGCCAAGCGCAGCTGAGGATCGTACATGCCAATCCCGAGGCAAGAACCCAGCCCATAAGCCACAAGGACATCCTCAACGTTGCGGCTGATCTTATACTCACCTAAGCCAACGGCTAGACTATCCTGCATGGCTTGTCCCCAGTTGTTTTGCTATATTTTCAACGGTACGATGATCTGGAATCAGCCAGAAATCAGCCTGCGTTTCACGCCCGTTGCGCAAGAATTTGGCTTGGATCATTAAAACTTCTTCGCTGAGGACATCAGCCGTGGCAAGGATGATATCCATAATTGCGCCTACCATATCCACAATCACCGCCGGAGGGGACGGACGTGCAGCCAAGCCTGCAGTGTCAGCGATGGCATTCAAGAAAAATGAACCGGTCAGATTGCCTAATTCTGCTAGCGCAGACCGTTCCATTGCTCCCAACTCTTGTGTCGTTCCCGGCGCTTCCCCCATGATTAAATCGGCTAACTCCAACGCTTTGGGATAAGGGATCACCATCATGATCTGTCCTGGTATCGAACCCTCTACGCGAAGATAGATGTTTTTTTTAATGGTTCGGGGACCACCGAGAAGGGTAGGAATCTCATAAAATGGAACTGTCGTGACGACCGGGGCGGTCACACTTAGATCTTCGCCCACCATGGCAGACATGCCTCGGGCTGCATTATGAATGCCAACATTTGCCATGTTCGCCAACACACTCTGAAATTTTTTAGCAAGTGCCTCGTCCATCAGAATCCCCTTCTTCATACTGCGATTTTCTCAAATCGTCCACTGCGCTCGCTCCAAGAAGACACCAATTTGATCAAGCCTTGAACGTCAATGATCAAGGCAACTTGGCCATCGCCTAAGATTGCCGCATTCGAAATTCCGATAACCTCCCCGATCACCGAACTCAGCGATTTGACCACAACCTCCTCTTCTCCGATTAAGTCATCGACAATCAAGCCGAGTTGAGTCTTGCCCGAACGGACAACAACCACATATTCATACTCCTCTTTAGGTTTGCCATTTCCACCGTTATGAAGGGCAAACACTTCCCCAAGATTACAAACCGGTAAAACATGCCCTCTCAAATTAATTACTGGTCTGCCGTTGACCGTTTGGATGTCCGTTGATTTTATGCGCAACGTCTCATTGACGGTAACCAAGGGAAGGGCATAGGTAGATTGGCAAACTTTGACCAGTAAGGTAGGAACAATGGCAAGGGTAAGAGGTAAGATGATGGTAAACTGGGTACCTTTGCCCGGCCAGGTCTCTACTTGAATATTGCCGTTAAGTTGTTCGATGTTAGCGCGAACAATGTCCATCCCGACCCCTCTGCCGGAAACATCGCTGACCGTTCGA
>CAKZNJ010000098.1 GCA_937129505.1 uncultured Anaerolineae bacterium
GTGGAGCCTGAAACTCTAGAAATCGGTGAAGAAATCAGTCCCTCTGTCCAAGCTGCTATTCCTGAGCTCGCTCAACAAATCCTAAATGAAATATGGAAGAGAGAGAGATGAGCAAAAAGCACATTTTAATCATTGATGATGATCCCGATCAGCGACTGACCGTACGATTGCCCCTCGAAGCAGCCGGTTATCAGGTGAGCGAGGCTAAAAGCTCTGAAGAAGGGTTGGAGCTGGTCAAAAAACTCAATCCCGATTTGATCGTTCTCGACGTGATGATGGATACTGCAACGGCTGGTTTTCAGGTCGCTTTAGCCCTGCACAGCCCTGATCCAGATTCGGAATATAAAGCTTTTCGAGATATTCCGATTCTCATGCTAACTGCTATTCATACCACCACACCTTTGCGATTTGCACCAGATTCGGACTATCTCCCCGTGGAGGTCTTTCTGGAAAAACCCGTTGATCCGGAAGTATTGGTGGCAAAGGTGAACGAGTTGCTTCCTAATTGATCGAGGGATGAATGGGATTTCCCAAAAGCAATGGAAATGCGGCTGACCGTCTGTATTGGGATGTTTCACAGGCGGGGATTTCCCGCAATCTGGTCAAAGCGGAGCTGGTATCCAGCGTATCTTGGTTGATCAAGTTGCGCTGGATTGCCGGCGCGGGCGTTCTCATTGCTACTTGGGCTGTTCATATCTTATTGCGAGTTGGCGCGCCGGTTGCTGTCTTGTCAGCCATTGGCGTTGCCATCTTGTTATATAACACCTTCTTTTTCATCAGCGAACGACGGGCAAAACAGCGTGGCGCGTCAGAAGACGAGTTCCAATCGTTAGCCATCTGGCAGACGGCTTTGGATTGGCTGGCGATGACTTTGTTGTTTCATTATTCAGGGGGTGTTGAAAGTCCCGCCATTTGGTATTTCATCTTTCATATTATCATTGCAGCCATCTTCTTTCCCCGCCACACTGCCTTTTTGCTATCCATCTTGGCGATTCTGCTGGTTAGCGGCACGGTGCTCCTTGAATATATCGGTCTCCTGCCTCATCATCCTTTGGAGAATTACCTGCCTGTCTCGTTGTATCAAAGCCCGCTATATGTTTTAGGTGTCTTGGGCTTTTTTTCGACCACGGCGATCTTTGTCACCTTTTTGGTCGGGAGCATTCAAGAGCGGTTGCGCAGACGTGAGGCTGAAGTAATCCAACTGAGTGAAGATTTACAACGGACGACAGTCCGTCTCCAAGCGATCAACCAGATATCAAAGGTGGTGGGTTCCACCTTAGATCTCAAACAAGTTTTGGAAAGATTGGTGGAGACAACAGCGAAAGCGATGGAAGTACGGGCTTGCTCGATACGGATGTTAGATAAGAGCAACCGTTACTTAGAACCTGTCGCTGTCTATGGCTTGAGCCAGACGTATATTAACAAGGGCCCGGTTGATGCTTTGACGAACCCTCTTGCCAAGGAGACTCTCTCTGGTAAGGTAGTTAATATACCCAACGCCCCTCAAAGCCCATTGTTACAATATCCCTTAGAAGCTCGTCAGGAAGGGATTCAATCTATGCTATCGGCACCTTTGATGGGTAAGAGCGGTCCAATGGGGATATTACGGGTCTATGATGTTAAGGCGAACCGATTTAACAAGGAAGATGAGGATTTTATCAGTGCCATAGCTGCTCAAGGGAGTATTGCCATCGAGAATGCGATGGCTTATCAGGCGATGAGCGAATTGGATAAGATGAAAAGCCAGTTCATTCAGACCGCCACGCACGAATTGCGCTCCCCGGTGAGTGTCACGCGCAGTCTCTTGCGTACGATCACGGCCGGCTATGTTGGGGAAGTCTCCGAGCAACAAAAGGAAATTCTCGAGCGTGCCACACGGCGGATTGAATTTCTACAAAGATTGATTGACGATCTTCTGGATCTTGCAGCCGGCAAGGTGGGGAGTCTACTGGGGGATGATCTGCAACCCATCCCATTGAAAGAGGTGATGGAGAGGATTATCGCTCGCTACGAGATTCCGGCTCGCGAGAAGCAGATCGAATTGAAATTTGAGTGTCAATGCGATACGGAATCTCTCTATGTTAAGGCAACCGAAGACAGCTTGGATCGGGTGTTTAATAACCTTATCTCCAATGCAGTCAAATACACGCTGAGCGGGGGTAAGGTGGTAATAAAAATGGATACTTTGGATAGCGAAATCCATATCGCAGTTCAGGATACTGGTATTGGCATCCCTGAAGAAGCGCTCCCCCGTTTGTTTCAAGAGTTTTACCGCGCACCGAATGCCAAAGAGCTTGCAGCCGAAGGCACCGGCCTAGGTTTAGCGATTACAAAAGATATCGTGCAACGTCTGGAGGGACGGATCACGGTGGAAAGCAAGGTAAATGTTGGGACAACCTTTCACGTTTTTTTGCCACGAGTACGCGAGACCGTTCAACAATAATGCCAATGGAGATGAATAAGATGGGTGAAGCAATAAATGAACAATCCTTTGATTTGACCCCCTTGCTCAAAGTGTTGGAAGAATACAAAAACCAAAAAGGCGCGGTCATCCCTATTTTGCAACGGACGCAAGAAATATATGGTTATCTGCCAAAGCCAATTCTGCAGGAAATCTCGAAACGGATGAAAATCCCCATCAGCCGTTTGCAAGGGGTAGCGACCTTTTATGCTCAATTTCACCTGAAGCGGCGCGGACGGCACTTGATCCGAGTGTGTGATGGGACGGCATGTCATGTGCGCGGGGCGACGAAAATGGTCGATGTCATCTCAGAGCAATTCCAAACCCCCCCAGGTGGGAACTCTCCGGATTATAAGTATTGTTTAGAGATTGTGTATTGTGTGGGTTCGTGTGGCTTAGCACCTGTTGTTATGGTGGATGATAAAGTGCTGGGAAATGTTGATGTAAAAAAATTGGAACGATACATTAAAAATCTAACCTAGAGCTTAGCGGTAGAAATACGGAGATGAACTATGGCTAAAATCACTTGTGTTGAGGATTTGAACCGTTTACATGAAGAGTGGATTTCGCTTCTAGGGATGCGTGCCCAAGACATCAATGGTAAGAAAGAATTAGAAGGGGAAACAAAAGATATATGCGTTTGTGGCGGCACAGGATGTCTAGCAGGTGGGGCAAAAGATGTGCGTGCTTCCTTAGAGGAAGAAATAGACAAAAGAGGGTTAGGTGAGCGGGTTCAAGTAACGTTGACCGGTTGTCGGGGATTTTGTGCTCGTGGACCGCTTGTTGGTATCCATCCGGGTGATGTCTTGTATTGCAACGTCAAGCCCGAAGATGCTCCCCACGTCGTTGAAGAGACAGTTCTTAATGGCAACATTATCGATCGCTTGACCTATTTCGACGTCAATACCCAACAGCATATCGTTCGGTATCATGACATTCCCTTTTACAGCAAGCAGGAGCGCCTCTTACTTCGCAATTGTGGCTTGATCAATCCGGAAAAAATTGAAGAATATATTGCCTCGAACGGTTACCAAGCTCTAGTCAAAGTCTTGACAGAGATGACCCCCGAAGAAGTGATTTCGGTTGTCAAGGATTCAAAACTGCGTGGAAGGGGAGGAGCAGGGTTTACCACTGGCATCAAATGGGAATTTACCCGCCGTTCCCCCATTAAGCCGAAGTATATCATCTGCAATGCGGATGAAGGGGACCCTGGCGCATTTATGGATCGCTCGATTCTGGAAGGGGATCCCCACAGTGTTATCGAAGGAATGTTGATCGCAGCTTATGCAATTGGAGCAAGTGAAGGATATATTTATTGCCGCGCAGAATATCCCGTTGCGATCCACAGGATAAAAATCGCTCTCAAACAGGCCTACGAATATGGCTTGCTGGGAGAGAACATCTTAGGAACTTCTTTCTCGTTCGATCTGCACCTTAAGGAAGGCGCTGGGGCGTTTGTTTGCGGTGAGGAAACGGCTTTGATTGCTTCCATCGAAGGAAGGAGAGGAGAACCGCGCCCGAGACCACCTTTTCCAGCGGTTCATGGATTATGGGGTAAACCAACCAATGTCAACAATGTAAAGAGTTACGGTTTAGTGCCTCCAATTATCCTAAACGGCGCAGAGTGGTTCAATCGTATTGGAACGGAGAACTCACCTGGGACAGCGATCTTTGCCCTTACCGGCAATATCAATAATACTGGCTTAATCGAAGTGCCAATGGGAATTACGTTGCGGGAGATCATCTATGAAATTGGGGGAGGTATTCCTAATGGTAAAAAATTTAAGGCTGTGCAAACAGGTGGTCCCTTAGGTGGCTGTCTCTCCACTGAGTCTTTGGACACACCGGTGGACTTTGACTCATTAGTTGAAGCAGGGGCGACAATGGGCTCTGGGGGAATGATTGTCGTGGATGAAGACACCTGTATGGTCGAGTTTGCCAAGTATTTTCTCACCTTTGCTTCAGCCGAGTCCTGTGGGAAATGTGTTCCCTGTCGCCTTGGTGGTAGGCGTTTACTTGAGATATTGACCCGTATTGGCAATGGCGAGGGGAAACCCGAAGATCTGGACGAAATTGAATACATTTCGCGGAACATGAAAGAGGCTTCGCTTTGCGCCTTAGGGCAGCTCACCCCTGGGCCAGTAATGGCTTCCTTACGTATTTTCCCTTCAGAATACGAAGCCCACATCTATGAAAAAAGGTGCCCTGCTAAAGTATGTAAAGGTTTGATCACTTATCGTGTTATTGCGGAGAACTGCACGGGATGCATGGTCTGTAAGCGGAACTGTCCAGCAGGCGCAATCAGCGGTGAGAAGCGCGAAGTTCACTATATTGATCCGAATATCTGTGAGCGATGCGGAATCTGTATTGAGGTATGTAAATTTGATGCCATCATGGTAGAATAAGGGTAACCATCATTTGTTGAAAAGAAAGGAACACAGACGTGTTAGACAAGGCTAATATCACGATTGATGGTAAGAAAATTCAAGCACGCTTTGGGCAGACGATTTTACAAGCTGCGCGCGAACATGGAATCTACATTCCAGTTCTCTGCGACCATCCGGCTTTACCGCCTGAAGGAGCTTGCCGCATTTGTCTGGTGGAAATCGAACGACAACGAACTTTGCAGCCTGCTTGTACCTTTCCTGTGTCGGAAGGTTTGGTGATTCACACCCATTCGCCAAAGGTTATCGAAGCGCGCAAATTTTCTTTGGAATTATTAATTTCGGACCATCCCTTGGATTGCATGACATGCGAGGCAACAGGAAATTGTCTCTTACAAGATCTCGCTTACGAGTATGGCATCACCGAAGATCGCTACCAAGGCGAAAAGCACCATTATTCCATAGATATCAGCAATCCCTTTATTGTGGTAGATCGCAATAAGTGCATTCTCTGCCGGCGCTGCGTCCGGGCGTGCGCTTACATTAATGGTGTGGAAGCAATTAGTGTCTTTTATCGGGGATTTAATGCCTACATTGGGTTTGGTGCCGATAGTACGATGCAAGATAGCCCCTGTGAGTTCTGTGGGAGCTGTGTTCAGGTTTGTCCAACTGGCGCTCTCTGGCCAAAATTGTCAGTTGGCCAAGGGAGATCCTATCAGACCGACAAAATTCAAACTATCTGCCCCTATTGCGGTGTGGGATGTCAAATAGAACTCCAAGTGCGCAACAATAGGATTATCAATGTGAAGGGCGTGGAGACCTCTCCAGTTAATCAAGGTTTCACTTGTGTTAAGGGGCGCTTTGGCTTGGACTTCGTCCATCATGCTGATCGATTAACTACTCCCAAAGTCCGCAAATACCTCTTAGAGGGAGGAAAACGCGAGGCGAAGGAGCGGGGTGAATGGGTAGACGTAGATTGGGAGACTGCCTTAGAAATCGTTAGTCGAAAATTGGTTGAAGCGAGAGATACCTTTGGCAGCGACTCGATTGGGTTACTGACCTCTGCAAAATGCACCAATGAAGAGAACTACTTGATGAACAAGTTGGCGCGTCAAATTATCGGCACGAACAACATCGATCATTGCGCCAGATTATGTCACTCCAGTACTGTGGCAGGCTTAGCGATGACGTACGGCAGCGGAGCGATGTCCAACTCGATTGAAGATGTTACCAAACTGGCAAAAGTTTTCTTTGTTATTGGATCAAATACCACGGAGCAACATCCTGTAATTGGGATGAAAATTCGCCAAGCAGTCAAGCAAAGAGATGCCATTCTCATTGTGGCAGATCCTCGACAAATACCCTTGGTGGATTTTGCTACCCTACACTTGCAACACAAACCGGGCACAGACATCGCCTTAATCAATGGATTAATGTACCTTATCTTGAAGCACGGTTGGGAGGATAAGGCGTTTATCGAGGAACGCACAGAAGGTTTTGAGGAGTTCAATGCGGTGGTAGAAAAATATCCTCCTCATGTAGTCAGTGAAATTACCGGCGTTCCAGAAGAGCTGCTGGAGCAAGCAGCCCAAATCATGGGACAAAATAAGCCCATGGCAGCGATCTGGGCGATGGGGATAACTCAACACACCACCGGCGTCTATAATGTTTTAACCTTGGCTAACCTGCAGATGTTATTGGGGAACACCGGTATCCCTGGCGGCGGGGTCAACCCCTTGCGCGGGCAGAACAATGTGCAGGGTGCATGTGATATGGGTGGTTTGCCCAATATCTATCCTGCCTACCAACCCGTCACCAGTGAGGAAACAGCTCAGAAATTCGCTCAGGCTTGGGGCGCATCCATGTCAACCAAAGTCGGGATGACCGTGACCGAGATGATTCCCGCAGCGAAGGAGGGAAGGATCAAAGCCCTTTACATCATGGCAGAAGATCCGGTAATGAGCGACGCAGATACCAACCATGTTCGCAAGTGTTTGGAAGCCTGTGATTTTGTTGTTCTACAAGACATCTTTTACACGGAAACTGCCCCCTATGCTGATGTGCTTCTGCCGGGAGTGAGTTTTGCAGAGAAATGTGGCACCTTCACCAACACCGAACGAAGAATTCAACTGGTGCGTCAGGCGCTGCAGCCATTAGAGGGAACACGACCGGATTGGCAAATCTTGAGCGAAGTGGCGAACCGAATTTTGGCGCATGGCTCTACAGGGCAAGGTCGCCAAATTAATTTAGATGCTCCGTATGCGCGCTGGAATTATCAACATCCTCGTCAAGTGATGGATGAGATAAACGCTCTTGCCCCAAGTTATGCTGGCGTTCGTTATGAAAGATTGGAACGCGGGGAAACGTTCCAATGGCCAGTCAAGGATGAAAATCACTCAGGTACACCGATTTTACATGTCGGTAAATTTGCGCGCGGGTTAGGGAAGTTTTCGGCGGTCGAACACATACCGCCGGCTGAGTTACCCGATGAAGCTTTTCCAATGGTTTTATCTACGGGGCGAGTGTTATATCACTGGCATGGTGGGGAGATGAGCCGTCGCTCGCGCGGTTTGTTGGAAATTTACCCTCAGCCGTTGATTGAGATTCACCCCGAAGATGCCGAACGGCTTGGTTTAAACGGTCGTCGCCGCGTGCGGGTATCTTCCCGCAGAGGAAGCATCGAAGCGGAAGCATGGATTACCGATCGGGTTTTGCCGGGCATGGTCTATGCCAATTTCCATTTCCCCGAAGCCTCCGCCAATGTCCTAACCAATTCGGCATTGGATCCTGTTTCCAAAATTCCCGAATTCAAGGTGTGTGCTGTCAAAGTTGAGGCGGTTGAATAAAGGTTGAAACTAGTTGATATAGAGAGGAACGAATGATGGAAGTACGCAAAATTTATGAGTACGCCTTGCAACGAGAAATTGAAGGCAAGCGTTTTTTTGAAGAGAATGCCGGCAGATTACACCATGCTGCTGCGCAAGGGGCTTTTAAAGCTTTAGCTCAAGAGGAGCAAAAACATATCTTTTTCATTGAAAAACAATTAAAGTCCCTCGAAGGTGCAAAAGTTGAGGCAGTTGTAGATCAGGATTTGCAACCCAGTCCATTCTTCACCCAACGGGCTGAGAGCGAAAAAGTTGAACAGAGTGTTGCCGAAGCCATGGTGGCAGATTTGCCGGTGTTACGGATGGCATATCTGATCGAAAGAGATTTTGCTGAATTTTATGAAATGATGGCAACCAAGGTAGAAGGGAGTGCAAAAGAGGCTTTACTTTCCCTAGCCGAATGGGAAAGAACCCATGAGGCGCTGTTCAAGAACATGCATGATTCGATTTTTGAGCAATATGCCCAAATGCCTTGGGGAGGCTAAGGGGGTAAAGCTTACCCCGCTTTAAAATGGAGTGAGATGAGTACTGCGCGCATATTGATCGTTGATGATGACCCTGATTTCGCAGAAATCAGTCGGACGATTTTAGAACCTGCTGGCTATGAAGTTATCCTAGCCAGCGACACCCATCAGGCTATGGAGTGTATTGAAAAAGATTGGCCAGATTTAATCTTGTTGGATTTAGTGATGAGGACGCTGGATGAGGGATTGGAGTTTGGAGAGCGCCTTCACCATGATCCCATCTTGCGCCATCTTCCGATTGTTTTTGTCACTTCCATCGCTGAGACCCCTTATGCCGATCGAGTTAAACCCGAAGATGTCCATTATGCTGCCGCATGGTTGAGCAAGCCTTTCTCTCCGCAGGCTCTAATTCAGACGATTGGAAGCGTTTTGGAACAAAGGAAATGAAAGCGTTATGGACACCCCACCTTTAAAACCACGGGAGATCAGGGCAGATTCATTGAGCGATGGTCGGAAAAGAGCAATGTTATTGGCTGCGCTCTATATCGCTCAGGAACAATTCGGCTGGTTAAGCGATGAGGCCATTCATCGCGTAGCGGAGCGATTGGACCTAACCGTGGGGCAGGTGAAGAGCACCGCTAGTTTCTACACAATGTTTAAACTACAACCGCAAGGGAAATACCGCATTCAGGTCTGTGAAGGGCTGTCGTGCTATCTGGTGGGTGGCGCAGAACCAATTATCGAGTATGTGGCGAATAAACTAGGGATTCAGCCCGGCCAGACCACGCCTGATGATAAGTTCACCCTTGAAGTCGTGCAGTGTTTGGCTGCTTGCGGGACGGCGCCAGCTTTAAAGGTCAACGATGATTTGTATGAAAATATGACTTATGCGGAGATCGATCGGTTGTTGGAGCGCTTAAAAGGCAAGAGCTAAACAGAGAAGGCAATAGGAATGTTTGAACCTGTTCTGACCCGCAATATCCATCGGCCTAACTCAGAGAAAATTTTTACCTATTTGGCGAATGGCGGCTATGAAGCTGTCAGACTAGCTTTGAGCACATCTCCTGCTGAGATAATTGATCTGGTAAAACGATCTGGATTGCGTGGACGGGGTGGAGCAGGTTTCCCCGCCGGGGTTAAGTGGGGGTTTATGCCCAGAGAGACAGATGTTCCGAAAATTGTCGCAGTAAATACAGATGAGGGAGAGCCAGGCACGTTCAAAGATCGTGAGATCGTCGAGCGCGATCCTCATCAGGTGATTGAAGGAGTGATCATCGCTAGCTATGCAGTAGGCGCTAACCGTGCCTATGTTTATATTCGAGGAGAATTCTTCCTAGGCGTTAAGCGATGGATCAAAGCGATTGCGGATGCTTATGAACAAGGCTTTCTGGGGAAAAACATCCTCGGGAGTGGCTTTGATTTGGATATGTCGGTTCATCGAGGGGCGGGCGCATATATTTGCGGCGAAGAAACTGCCATGTTAGAGTCACTAGAAGGAAAAGCGGGTAATCCCCGCCTGAAACCACCCTACCCCGCTCAGGTGGGGTTGTTCGGTTATCCCACCCTTGTCCATAATATTGAGACTCTGGCGTGTATCCCCCATATCATCTTGCGCGGACCAGAATGGTTCGCCAGCATTGGCACAGCGGAGAGCAAGGGCCCAAAAATATTTTCGGTTAGCGGACATGTCAATCGACCAGGTAATTACGAACTACCTCTTGGGACGACCATCGGCGAGATCATCTATGAGCATGCCGGCGGTATTCGGGGAGGCAAGAAGCTAAAGGCGGTGATTCCAGGAGGAGCTTCTACACCTGTATTGACCGCTGAACATATCGATGTCCCTATGGCTTTTGAGACTTTGGCAGCCGCGGGAAGTCAACTCGGCACGGGGGCGATGATTGTCATGGATGAATCGACCTGTATGGTCGAAGTAGCACGGCGGTTGACCAAATTCTTTGCCCATGAGTCCTGCGGGCGATGTGTTCCTTGCCGGTTAGGCTCCCGCCGTTTATATGAAATCCTAGATCGCATTGAAAAAGGAAAAGGTAAACCAGGCTACATCGATTTGGCACTCGAATTGGCAAATGAAATCGATGGGCTTACATTTTGTCCAATGGGCTCAGCACTGGTCAATCCAGCACGCTCTACCATTGAGCGGTTTCGTGAAGAATATGAATACCATCTGACACATAAAAACTGCATGGTGGGGAACCTCTCATAATTTGTTCACAGGAGTGGAAAAATGGCAAAGATTCTAATTGTCGATGACGACCCGGATTTTGTTGAAGCTACTCGAATCATTTTGGAGAAGGCAGGACATACAACACTTAGCGCCGGAAGTGGAAATGAATGCTATCAGAAAATGAAATCCGAAAAGCCGGATTTGGTGATTTTAGATGTGATCATGGATACAGTATTGGATGGCTTGACAATCACCCAACGTATCCACGAAGATGAAGAGATTAACCAAATCCCGATCATCATGGTTACTTCGATAGCCAACACGGATTACGCAGCCCTGTTCCCAACCGATGAATACATTCACATCAATGCCTTTATGAGTAAACCGGTTGAACCAGCCGAGTTGATTCGTCAGATCAATAAATTGCTCAAAAAGTAAAAGCATAGGTGGAAAAAATTAAAATTGGCGGCATCCTTAGCCATGATAGCCTTGCCATGTTACACATTCATGGCATGGGCGGCGGGATGGGGGGTGGCAGTCTATTATTGTACGAATTTGGGGTCAGAAAGATCAATCTACAGTTCATCGTCCATGTGCTCGGTCATAGCGGTCAAGATCAATTTATCATGGCAATTGACAAAGAAGATTGTCGGGCGGCATTTGATATGGTCGTAGCGCTACAAGACCGAATTGCAGCAAACACGGTTAAGTTGAAACAGGGCGTTGCCACAATCGGGATTTACGGCCCTGATTTTCGCCTCCGTCCGGGAATTGCGGGGAACTTTTTGAAATGCCTCACTGAGCAAGGAATCCCCGTCTTTGCGATCGCAACCTCGGTTTCGACCTGTTCAGCCCTGATTCCAGAAGATCAATCTCCGAAGGCAAAAAGTGCAATCGAAAGCTATTTCATTTTGCCTTAGCGGGATATAGAAGGGAGTGGTTGTGCTTCAAGTGGAGAAACGCTCCAAATGGTTTAGCCGTTTTTTCAAACGTTTGTTTCCTGCTCCTTTTCAGTTTACCTTGGTTGTTGCTTTTTCATTGGTGGCAGCGCTGTCCATCGGTGTTGGGTCATGGGCGATCTCGAGGACGATCGACCAATACCTGAGTTTGGCGATGAGCGAGCGGGTCAACCGCGACATGCGCTTAGCACAGGCTTTTTATGAAGATCATCTTAAGTGGATTGAAGATGTTGCCTTTCGTTTATCTAAGGAAAAATTAATACTTCAATCGATTCAAGAGGGATTGCAAAGTGATCAGCAAGAGGCTACGGACTTACGTCAGTTTCTCTTTGATCAGATGATAGGACTCTCCGACCAAGGGAACCATGGCGTTGTTTTTGTGGATGAAAGCAGCAAAGTAAAAATGGTGTACTGGTTAGAAGAGGGCGATGTGTTTCAATTAGAGCCGAATTCGCCCTTTATTTTAGCAGTCCCGATTGTTCAAAAAGCTATCCAAGAGAGAAAGGTGCTTACCTCGACAGAGGTATTTGACTACGAGGCCTTAAAGAGCATTGGGCTAACAGAAAAGGCTCGGATCCCCATCCTCGAAACGCCTAGAGCTGCACCGCAGCCTTTTGACCCGCGAGAGGGGAGCGCCGGCTTAGTTTTGACGTCTGTTGCGCCAATCTCCCAAGATCACGATTCCCTTGGCGCAGTGATCGTGTTTCATTTGATCAATAACGACTTTACGTTGGTTGACCGCATCAAATCCATCGCTGAAGTGGACACAGTCACAATCTTTTTGGGCGACCAACGGGTTTCTACCAATGTCCTCACCGAGGACGGCCAACGAGCCATTGGGACGCGATTGTCCAAAGAGGTCGGTGAGGTGGTTTTGTATCGAGGGGAAAGTTATATCGGACCAGCCTTTGTGGTGACCCAGAATTACATCACCCGCTATGATCCCCTCTATGACCATCAAGGAAATATCGTCGGCATTTTATACGTTGGCGCTAGTCAAGGGCGATTTTTGCGCTTGGTCACAGCCTTTAATCGTCAAGTAGCCAGTATTGCAATAATAAGCATTTTGGTCACCTTTGGATTATCCATTCCTGTTTCGGGCTATATAACGCGCTCTTTGGGCGAACTACGCAAACTCGTTCTGACCAGCCAAAAGATTTCGGCTGGAGATTTATCCGCACGCGCGCCGGTAAATGTGGGGGGTGAGGTGGGTTTGGTAGCAAGGTCTTTCAACACGATGCTGGATACCCTGCAGAGCACGCAAGACAAATTAATTCAATCAGAAAAATTGGCTTCTCTTGGACAACTTGCGGCGGGGGTTGCTCATGAGCTCAATAACCCCCTCGCAACGGTTTTACTGTATGCGGACATTTTGCGCCGCGAGACAACGTTAGATGAACAACACCAAACGGATTTAGATACCATTATCAATGAGACTTTGCGCTGTAAACAAATTGTTTCGGCGTTGTTGAATTTCGCCCGGCAGACGCAGGTCAATGCTCAACCTGTTTCGTTGAATGACTTAATCCGAGAGGTGATCGAGGTCGAAAAGCGTCATCCTCGTTATGAAAATATCTCTTTCAATTTAGAGCTCGATGAGCAATTGCCGTTCGCTGAGCTGGATGCTGCCCAATTGCGCGAGGTGCTGCTTAACTTGATTCATAACGCCGCGGATGCCATGCCTGAAGGGGGAAAGATCACGTTGAGGTCAGCCGCCAAACCACTAGGCATGGTGACGTTCGAAGTCGAAGACGAGGGCAAGGGCATTCCACCTGAAAATTTGAGCAAGCTTTTTACTCCCTTCTTCACCACGAAACCGGTGGGAAAAGGAACCGGATTAGGTTTGGCGATTATTTATGGGATCGTCAAAATGCATCGCGGGCAGATTAGTGTGAAGAGCGAAGTAAACCGTGGCACAACTTTTACCATTAGCTTCCCCATAAAATTGCACTTGAATAGAGAGGAACAGAATGAGGAGGGGTTAATTGGCGGATAGAGTTCTAGTGATTGATGATGAACAGGGCATTCGGGAAGGGATAAAACGAGGCCTGAGTCCGGCGGGGTATATTGTTGAAGTAGCCGAGAACGGCGAGCAGGGATTAGCTCTATTCCGCCAACATCCCTTCGATTTAGTGCTGATCGATGTGATGATGCCAGGGATTAGCGGCATTGACCTAATCGGTGAGATTCATCAGATCGACCCAGACGCAATTTGCATCATCATCACTGGCTACGCCACAGTCGAGATGGCCGTTCGAGCGATCAAAGAAGGTGCCTATGACTTTTTGACCAAGCCGTTTTCAGTGGATGATCTGCTCTTAGTCGTTCGTCAAGGCTTGGAGCGCCGCCAGCTTTCATTAGAAATTAAACGCTTACAAACTATAGAGGAACAAGCTAGGAAATTGCAGGAAGAAAAAGCGCGGCTGGAGGAGCTTGATCGGGCGAAGATGCAGTTTATTCGCTTGGTAACCCATGAATTACAAGCGCCAATTGCAGCGATCAATACCTACCTGCGGTTAGTTTTAGAGGGGTACGTTGCCCCAGATGAGCAACAAAGAAT
>CAKZNJ010000099.1 GCA_937129505.1 uncultured Anaerolineae bacterium
CGTCGAGACCGCCATGCTGATGAAAATAGACTGCTTTCACGATTTGCTCCTTATTTCAAGAATTTTAACTCCCGAATATGGATGTTTGCAACCTCACCATAATCCACGTTGCGAATCTCAATCCTCATCTTCTCTACCAAGATATTTTCCGGGAACACAAGTTCAACCGTTGGATCAGGCGGCAAATCTCGATAGACCTGCCGCAATTCTAGAGGTTGCTCCTCCCCCTTTACATAAAGATAGACAGCGACCTCAAAATTCATCGAGCCAAATTGGGCACGAATGCCTTTTACAAGCTGAGGCTGTAAAAATTGGACTTCGATGATAAATGGATTAGCTTCCCGTCCACGGATGAGAGTATCTGGTCTTTGGTCAAAGAGATTAGCGAGTTCACCATCATCGATTTGCGAGTAATTTATTTGCATAGAAACCCCCTCAACCACTGCGTGGGTGCTTACCAATGCCCGACGCGCTTCCATTTCCTGGGCAAAGATTTGGTCTACATGATCCACATAACCTAAACGGACGATATAGAAACCCGTTTCTCCGTTCGGATAGGGGATCTCATCTTCGATCCCGATCAGACGCATTTTTGGACTTTCTAAAGCCTCACGGAATTCATTCGCAGTTAAGATAAAAGTAAGATTATCGTCAAGGGGCTGCTTTCTTGAAAGAAACGTATCAATCGAACCGAGCTGTACCCTTCGCGCCTGCTCGGGAGTAAGGAAGAAGCGCACTAGCACATCCGCCCCATTCGCCCAAACGGATGAAATATATAAATTTGTCTTTGGGTCTGCTGCTAAAAATTGCGGGACTTTCTGCCCAAAGATTTGGCGAGCACCATATTGCATCCCGTACAATCCATAATCCTCAAACCATCTTGCCCCATTTGTCAGGCTCTCTCGGGTCATCATGACAAGGAGAACCGTCAGAAAAATCATAAGCACCCATTGTGCAATTTTCTGCCATCGCAGAACCCAACGCGCACTGACTATCCATTCCCAGCCGAGAGCAGCAAATACCGCCATTGGAATCACCATCGCCTGCAGACGGGTGATCCCAATGCCAACCAACGCTGCTCCTGACGGTATCGCCAGAAAGGCAATCAGAAAGAGGCGATATGCTGACTTGCGCCATTGACGTAGCGCATAGATAAACCCTAAAGCGATAAAAGGCAGATTCCATAGTCCGAGATGCCCGTAGTCTTTCATCGTGTGGCGGGGCAGATCAATCGAGTGAGGCACAAACCAGTAATAAGGATTCAAACCCCGTAGATACTCTATAAAATAACGCAGGATTTTCTCCCTCAGGGGCAAGTCATGAAACCAATA
This sequence comes from uncultured Anaerolineae bacterium, assembly GCA_937129505.1. Lineage (GTDB taxonomy): Bacteria > Chloroflexota > Anaerolineae > Anaerolineales > UBA4823 > NAK19. Next base: position 1,332 of record CAKZNJ010000099.1, read on the forward strand.
GGAATCCAAAGTGCGTAAATGTTGCGCTGGGGCTTCATGGTGATAGGATAAAAATCGAACGTAAGGAATAGCAAACAAACCAACTAATATGAGACCTTTTACCCATAAAGATCGGTTTTGCCAATGATAGCGAAAATCGACTCCAAAGAGAGCCATTCCCGTCACTGCAATCACCACCTGACCAGGGCTATATGTATAGAAAGCCAAAGCAGCCATGATGATGACCAGATAGAGATAGCGAGGCGAGAACTGCACATACAGGAGATACGCGCCTAAGAAGGCTGCATAGAACCCGCTAAACAATACCGTCTCAAAAGCAGTTCGCGAATGCAAAAACCATGTCGGGATGACGGAAAGAAATAGCAAGATACTCCACCAAGCGCGCGGGCAGATGGTTTTTCTTAACGCTCCAATAAGCAATAACACCATCAAGCCCGACAATAACACCGAGGTAAAACGAGTCACAAAGATAGATTTGCCAAATAGGAGATAAGGAATCACTTGTACATAAACGCTGACCGATAAATTGAAGTACTGACCGTTGGGAAAATAGGTAGGTAAGAAGATTTTTTCCTGCCCGTAAAATCCGTCCCGCACTAA
>CAKZNJ010000100.1 GCA_937129505.1 uncultured Anaerolineae bacterium
AAAAAAGCTGTTTTCCCCATGCCGGGACGGCCAGCTACAATGATAAAGTCAGAAGGTTGTAAGCCGACTAAAAGTCGATCGAGGTCAATGAAACCGGTCGGGATGCCTGCGGCTTCCTCTCCACGCAGGACGATTTCCTCGAGGTGATCGTAATATTCCCCTAGAACGGCGCGAATTGTCTTGAGATCGCGCTCGAGACGCCTTTCGCTGACACCGAAAATCGCCTTTTCTGCCTCATCCATAATGTCTTCAACGGTTGTACCTTCTTTGACCGCTAGCTTGGCGATCTCGTTGGCAGCGCTCATCATCTGGCGGCGGATGGAAGTGGCTTCCACAATGCGGCCATACGCCTGAGCATGCAACGAGGTTGGTACATTGTTGGCAAGGTATGAGACATAAGGAGCACCCCCCACCTCTTCGAGCTGACCCCGCCGAGCAAGTTCTTCGGTGACTGTTAAGTAGTCAATGGGAGTGCGCGTTTCATATAGGCGGGTAAATGTCTCCCAAATCCAGCGGTGGCGGATCAAGTAAAAATCTTCTGCGCGCAAAAAGCTCGCTACCTCAAAGTAGGCTTCGGGGTTGATCAACACCGAACCCAAGACAGCTTCTTCCGCCTCACGATTGTAGGGGACAAGGGGGGGAGAAGGAGTGGATGTCTCCTCAGGTGGATAATAGGGTTCCATTCAGAAACTCGACCCTCAAGATAACCGTTCGATTCGAATAATGAATGCGGTCGGCAATAGCTGGCTGGTAACTATTATTGATCTTTTTCTTCGTCGTCCTCTTCCGATCCTTTGTCCAAGTCCAGTTTTTCTAGGAAATCTTCGAAGACCGACAAACGTTCGTCTGTAATCTCATCTTCCTTCGTCGAACTGGATACCAGCGGCGCAGCGGTAGTCTCGGGGGTTTCCTTTTGCAAGTCTTTCTCCGGCACCACGCCGGCGACATCCATCACCGATTTGGCAACGTAGATCGGAACATGAGCACGCACAGCTAAATTCAAAGCGTCCGAAGGTCGAGCATCGATGCTCACCGATTGTCCATTGACTTCGGCAATAATGTTCCCATAAAAAGTATCATCTTTCAACGCAGCCACTTCCACCCGGATGATACGCGCATTAAAGACGTGAAAGATGTTTTTCAATAAATCGTGTGTCAGAGGACGAGCTACCTCCACTTCTTGTAAAGCAATTGTGATTGCTTCAGCCTCGTACACTCCAATCCAAATGGGTAGATACCGTTCAGCATTTATCTCGCGCAAGATGACAATCCGTTGCTGAGACATTAGACTTACGCGAATGCTATCGATCACGACCTCAATCATTTCTTCTGACATGGGATCTTTCCTAAGGACGAACTTGGCGTATTTTTATTAGTAAGTAATTCTAACACGGGGTTGCCACTTGCGCAACTTCTTTAATGTCGCTGCTGCGGGGCCTACAGGATATCAACTCGGGTTGATTTCGGAACTTCACAGAACCTTAACAAAATTGGTTGTGCAATCTTAAGATTGGGGGTATAATGGAGAGGCAAGGACGCACCACAAACGCCGCACCGCGAGGGGCTTTTTTATTTAATACAACGGGAGAGGCTGATGCAAGGAAGAATTCTTTGGATCGAAGGAAAACGCACACCTAGCCAAAAATTTATCAGAGAGTTAGAGAATCGGGGGTTTGAAATCGTTGTAGTCAATAGTGGTAGTTCCGCTTTGCAAACCTTTGACAGCTTCGATCCCGACATCGTCATTGTGGATTCTGTTTCACTTCGTTCCAGCGGAAAACGCATTTGCCGCTCCTTGCGCGAAAAATCCAACGGTTTGCCGATTCTCTTAATAACTGATGAGAAAACCAAACTAAACGAAGGGTGCGTCACAGTTATCCTCACCCTGCCCTTTACGATACGAAAATTGATCAACCGCATCACGCCCTTACTGCCTTCTAAAGGGAACAAGGTTATCCATCGCGGTGCTATTCGTTTAGACCTCGAACATCAGCGGGTTCGCTGTCAAGGCCGCGAGAGCCGTCTGACCCCACGCCTGACCAAAATTTTAAAAATCCTCTTACTCAACGCTGGCAAGGTGGTGGAGCGCGCTGAGCTTTTCCGCCAAGCTTGGGATACCGAATACGTTGAAGATACAAGAACGCTCGACGTGCATATCAATTGGTTACGGAAAGCGATTGAGCCCGATCCTAAAAATCCGCAATATCTCAAAACCCTGCGAGGCGTGGGGTATCGCTTGGATGTTCAATAGAGTTACCATAATAAAAATAGAGGCCACCGATTGAGGTGACCTCTTAATGCTCATCCTTTCGGAAATTGGGATGGGAGGAAGAGCGGATTATTTTCCAAATTTCGCCTGCAAGATATCCTGCAATGTTGGTTGACCGATCTCCTGCAACTCGTAACGCACCCGTTGATAGGGTTTATCAATCCGAATCACTCGGCCGAGATCGATAGGGGTGCCCACAATAACCAAGTCAACATCTGCGCTTCGGATCGTCTCCTCTAATTCACGGGTTTGCTCTTCCCCATACCCCATTGCCGGGAGAACGGCCCCCGTTGTCGGATACTTTTCATAGACCGCTTTGATGGAACCGACAGCAAAACGGCGAGGGTCAACAATTTCAGCAGCTCCAAACCGTTGGGCAGCCACCCACCCCGCTCCATAAGCCATCTCGCCATGAGTCAGAGTTGGCCCATCCTCAACAACCAGCACGCGCTTACCGCGAATAGCGCCTGGATCCTCGACAAATATCGGTGAGGCTGCCTCAATCACGATGGCGTTGGGATTTAACTCACGCAAACTACTGCGGAGCTGGATGACTGCCTGCGGCTCGGCAGTATCCACTTTATTGATGACAAACACATGCGCAGCACGGGCATTGGCTTCCCCAGGATGATATGTTGATTCGTGACCAGGGCGGTGAGGGTCGGCGACCACAATATGCAAGTCCGGTTTGTAAAACGGCAAATCATTATTGCCACCGTCCCATAAGATAATATCCACTTCCTCTTCCGCTTGGCGGAGGATGCGTTCGTAATCAACTCCCGCATAGACAATTAGGCCGTTGTCCAGATGCGGTTCATACTCTTCACGCTCTTCGATGGTGCAATGATTGCGATCCAAATCGCCGTAATCAGCAAACCTTTGCACAGCTTGCTTAACCAAATCTCCATAAGGCATAGGATGACGGACAGCCGCCACACGATATCCCATCTGGCGAAGAATTTTTGA
>CAKZNJ010000101.1 GCA_937129505.1 uncultured Anaerolineae bacterium
TCCCCCTGACGTTATTCTGTCAGCAATGTCTGGCTGAGCTAGACGAAATCCAGGATGTAGGCTTGCAAGGTGAGATTTATTCTTATACGTTGCTATATCGAAACTTTGATGGATCTTTCAGGAAAGATCCGCAGATCATCGCCTTTATCAAAATCGCCGATGGTGGCTTGATCCACCGACTTGAAGGGCTACAAATCGATCAAATTCGCATTGGCACGCTTGTTGCAGCCGATATCAAACCGAAGGAAGAACGCATCGGCTCAATTCTCGACATCCACGCCTTCAAACCATTAGACTAGGAGCTACCCATTCATAAACAAATAACACCCCCCTCGCTTGGTTGTGTCACTGGAAAATTTTTGCGGTTGAGAATAAAACCTTCCAAATCTTCTGCCAAATTTGGGATTCGATTTCAATGAAGAATCATCTAAACCACCAAATTTCTCGACTTCTCTTTTTACTACTCTTATCTATTTCTATCTTTGGCTGTGTGCTGTGGGATTTTGACTTCACTCAAGTCATTCCAACCGCCCCTAGCATACCTTCTCTTCCATCCCTGACAAACCAGGAGAAACCCAAAGTCGCCAAGGTTGTCTTTAGAGTTCAAGTTCCAAGCAATACGCCAGCAAATGAAACCGTAAGTATCAAACTCATGGAGGAAGTAACGGGTTTGGCATTCAATCCTCGGCTATACCCAATGACGGCCGAGAGCCCTCAGTATTTGTCCTATACTCTCGAGGTACCCCTCGGCAGTGTCCTCAAATACCGTTACGTCCGCTCCTCAGCCACTGCTGAAGTACAGGAACATATCTCCGATGGACGCCAGGTTCGCTATAGAATGGTTCACGCAATTAATGATCTTACAATCGAAGATGTTGTCAGCCGTTGGACAGATACACCCTTCGAAGGGAAAACCGGACGAATAAGCGGTGTTGTTATTAGCTCCAAAGATCAACAACCGCTTCCCAATATCTTGATCGTTTGTGCTGGTGTACAGAGTCTCACTTCGTCAGATGGGTCTTTCTTGATCGAAGGTTTATTACCCGGCATCCACAACTTAATCGCTTATTCGCTCGATGGGCAATATAAAACTTTCCAACAAGGCGCTCGAGTAGCTCCTGACTCAACCACCCCCGCGACCATCCAAATGGAACCTGCCAAACTGGTGGGGGTAGTATTCACGGTAAAAGCTCCTGAAAACACGATTCCAGCCGTTCCCCTTCGCTTAGCAGGTAATTTGTACCAACTGGGAAATACATTTGCCGATCTAAAAGGGTGGGTAAGCACCATCGCTTCTCGGATGCCTGTCATGTCATTACTTCCAGACGGCCGCTACTCTTTGACGATTGCTCTTCCCGCAGGTGCTGATATACATTATGTGTATACTCTCGGCGACGGATTGTGGAATACAGAAGCAGACGAGAATGGCATCCCCGTTGTCCGTCAAATGATTGTGCCCGAGGAGGATACCCTGCGGGAAGAAACCATTTCAAATTGGACAGTCAAAAACTCGGCACCGATCACATTCGATATAACAGTGCCCGAAAACACCCCCAGCGTCGACTTTGTCTCGATCCAACTTAAACTAATATATGGCTGGACGGAACCTTTACCAATGTGGAAATTGGGAAATAAGCGGTGGGGTTTCATTCTTAACAGTCCCTTGATGGTTACCGAAATGTTACGCTACCGCTTTTGTCGCAATGACCAATGTGGTGAAACCGACTCAATCGAGACCCCTGGTCCAAACAACAGCGGCTTGCCCCTCTCTTCCAGACTTTTTTCCCAATCCATTAAAGAGAATGTTCCGGCATGGGCATGGTTCGATCAGCCTCAGCAACCGCTCGAGATAGCCACAGCCGATGTCCAGCCTCGTGAAGGCGGTTTCTTTGCTGGAATCGAGTATCAACCCATCTACCACCCTTCTTATAATGCCCACTATGCCTATTTAATGGATGAAATTCAACAGCTCAATGCGAATTGGCTAATTATGACTCCCACGTGGACCTTTACCCGCCAATCGCCACCTATTCTTGAGCTGATGCCGGGTTCCGACCCCTTATGGTTCGATATGCTTAGTTGGCTGCGCGAAGCTTCGGAGCGCGGACTGAATATCGCTCTCTTTCCCCAGCCGCGTTTTCTTTCTAATCAATCCGAATGGTGGTTTTCAGCTACGCGGGACTTTGCTTGGTGGCAAGTGTGGTTTGAACGTTACCGCAATTTTGCCCTGTATCACGCCGATCTTGCCGCCAAAACAAATTCAAATGCTTTAATTTTGGGAGGCGAATGGTTAACCCCCGCCTATCCAAACGGCATTCTCCCCGATGGCTCATCGTCTCTCGTTCCAAGCGATGCCGAGACTCGATGGAGAATTTTGATTCAAGAACTACGTAACCACTTCAAAGGGCCGATTATCTGGGCAGTCACGGTTCGCCAAGCACAACAAGCTCCACCCCAATTTCTCGATTCTGTTGACGCAATTTACCTCTTATGGTCTGAGCCTTTTGCCAACGACGAGAACAGCAATCCATCGGTCGAAGAAATGACCCGCATTGCAGAAAATCAATTAGACTCGGTTGGGGGCGTATTGCGTGATCGATTTAAGAAAGCAATTTTACTGGGCGTTTCTTATCCTTCAATTCCAGAAGCCAAGCTAGGTTGCGCTGTTCAGCCAGCAGGCACATGTTGGGACGAAGTCACCCAACCAATCATGTCCAATACTGCACCTTCGGTTGACTTGCAAGCTCAAGTGGACTCCTACAACGCCATGCTGAGCGCCATGAACACCCGCTTTTGGGTAAGCGGTTTTATCTCGCGCGGTTTTTACCCACCCGCTGCCTTACTCGATCCTTCACCCTCCATTCATGGCAAACCAGCAGCGTCTCTTCTCACCTATTGGTTTGAGCGGCTGTTATACGAAGAAGAAGAACAATGATAGAACAGACCCCAGAGCAGTATGCATTCTGGGGTCTTTTTGAAGCTATCTCCTTAACCGCCAGCAATCGCTGGAATTAGGTGAACAACATCGCCAGGGTTAGGTTGATAATCCAGCCCTACATTTTGTCGATTTACCACAATTAAAGTCTCATCAGTATTGATAGAAATCCCCAGCGCGAGCAAAGCATCTTTTACACATTCGCCTTCTTCCATTTGGTGGCGTAGAGTGGTTATCCTCCCATTGGGAGTTTGAATCTGCAAAACCGTATGCAATTGAATAGTAACTTCAATTTGACTCAATCAATAAACCTCGTTGCCCTCATGGCTTACAATTCATCAAAGATATGATCCAAATCCTCTTCAGATACATCAAAGACCGAATTGTTGGGTGGTAGCGGCTCGTAACTCATAAATTCAGGTAGCCGATCGTCGGCTGTGGTAAACCCAGCCCTGCGATTGAATTCCCGTTCCAGCTTGATTGCCGTTTTACCCAATTCTTGCAGGAAATTCTCCGCCACTTCCCAACCATAGCGGGCTTCAATCAGTTGTTTGATCGTTTCTGGTACACCCGCAAAACCGTTACCAGCAAAAACACATGCCCCCAGCGAATCATAACCTGCCATGTTAATCTGAACCATCCGAGAGACTTCTGCTTGTACTTTCGGGTCGAGGTGATTGATCTTCGCTCGGATGGTTAAGCCGGCTGT
>CAKZNJ010000102.1 GCA_937129505.1 uncultured Anaerolineae bacterium
TCCCATGTAATGCCATCGGCAGAGGTCATTTGGTGCAGTTTATGGGGAGACCAGAAGATATGATACTGTCCCTCGTGTTTCAAGACATGTGGCGCCCAAGCCAATTCTCCAAAATCGGCGAGGGGTTCTTGTTCGATCATCCCCTCCGCCGGCGGGAAATCTTGACTCATTCCCACCGCAAAATATTTTTCCTCATCGGGATCGCCCTCGGTAAGGGAAGTGATGCCAATTAGCCTCCAGTTGCCGTTGGCATCTTGATAGATGGTGTGGTCATTGACATAAGAGCCGTACTTTTGCGGTTTGAACAACATCTGCCACTCTCCGCGAATGCGGGGAATGAATATCGGAGAGGGTTCAAGGGTCGAGAAGGCAGTTACTTCGCCGAGCAAAACTTCCGCTGCATCGCCTTTTGGTACGCGCCAGACGCGAAAGCTGCCCCCCAATCCACGATAGAGGAACGAGCCAAACTTCGCCTTGCCGATTTCCTGCCACCCCTGGGAGGTCAATGTCTCGATGCGATAGGTCTCTTGTTCAGGATGGGCAATCCATCCCAAATGAATCCAGCCAAGCCCGCTAACCGTTTGAACGCCTGCCTGAGCCTGTAAGCCTGCGACCGCCTCGCGGCTGATTGAACCGTAGAAATCGGTCTTCAAGGGTGCCTCGACATAGACACGCACGCCAATTTCGAGGATCACAGCCAAGGCTAAGAGGATGCCTAGGAAGATACCGATGGCTTTAGCGATTCGTTTCATCGTTTCTCATCTTTTATTTTACCTTGTCTGGGCATTGATAACAAGAAAGGAGCTTAGCTGCCACCGCCGGAAAGGATAACTGTTTATAAAGTAACGTCAGTTCGAGATAAGGATCATAACCCCTGAGTACCCAGTGAGCACAGAGAGAAACCGATGCAAACTCAGCATTCTCTGGGGTAACGATTGAGCAGAATGTGTTAATCCTATATTCGCGTTAAGAAAGATTCCTCAGTTGGTAGCGCTCGTTCGGAATGACATGGGCGGGGCAGTCGCTGGCGCTTCTTAAAGCAGACACAATCGTGTTGTCTAAGCTAAGGGAGTAAAAATAAAGCAGACGGGCTGCACTGTTCGCGCAGCCCGCTTCTGACTCCAGTGAGCCTCCTGCTGCTGAAGTCTCACGATGCCAACTCGGCTTGAAGGTTCTGGTAAAGCTGATCCGTTTTCGCCGCCATGATGAAATCGTTGCGATGTAAGCCGCCGACTGCATGAGTCCACCAGCTGACGGTCACCTTTCCCCATTCGGTGAGCAGGGCAGGATGATGGTCTTGTTCCTCCGCAATTGCGCCGACGCGGTTGGTGAAGGTGAGCGCCTGAGCAAAATTCTTAAGTTTGAAGACCCGTTGTAAGCGTTGAACGCCTTCGCTTTCTAGCACTTCCCACTGTGGCACTTGGGTTTTGAGCGAGTCGATTTCCGCTTGGCTTAGCGGCGGGTCGCCGCGTCGACAAGGAATACATTTTGCAGATGCTAAATCTTCCATAGCTTATGAACCCTCACCTAATTGGGCTACCTGTCGCAGCAGCCCTAGAACCAATAATCCCAATTTGATCCCTTCGCCGGCGTTCATTTGCACTTTGCCTTGTTCTTTTTCGGCGCGTTGAATGAGCAGATACGCCGCGCTGAGCCCGACTACGGCGCCGATGATTCCACCCAGCAGAAGGGTTTTTGTTCTCCAATTTTCATTTTGCATAGGTTACTCCCATCATTCTTCTGTTTAGTGAAAATGCCCACGGCGTAGGCGCTGCCACATGGCTGCCCATTGGTGAAGGCGCAAGATTGGTTCGACACTGCTATCGGCGGTACGACGAGTCTGTCGCGCCAGCAGGGCAAAAAAATCCTGCGCAGCACGGCTGTAGCGCGGTAAGAGGCGGGTAAGTTTTGCAACGCCGACTATTATGGCGATGGTCACCGCCAAAAAGAGCAAGCCCAAGATCATGGTGGGCAGGATTAACCCAATCAGGGCGATCTGGGCACCTTGGGACGTATTGTAGGATGTAGCCCTTCCGAGAAGGATAGCCAAGACGATGAGGAGAACAATAGCGAGGAAGAAGGGCAAGAAAATTTGTTGAAAACTCTCGCGCTGATGTCTTTGCGTCGTTAGAGGATTGGGTGGGGGTAAGGGGCGAGGAGGTGGTTTTTCCATACGGCTGTTCGCTCGTATTTATTATACCAAATAACCGCTTTCCCCCTGAGCGAGCAAAGCTACCCAATCTCCCTGTTGGCGCTGAAAGACCTTACCAAAGCCGTTTTTTTTCAGCGCCGCTTCGATTTCCCCCCGTTGGTCGCTCAAAATGCCGCTCAGAATCATCGCTCCCGTCGGCGAGACTAGATCGCCTAAACCCTGCTCGAACAGCTCTAAAATCACCGGCGCCAAGATGTTGGCGACCACAATATCTGCTTGCCGCAGGGAGAACTCGCCCTGCCGGATTTGCGCCACAGAACCCAAGCCGATTTGGATAGATTCTCTTACGCCGTTGGCTTGGGCGTTTTCGGCGCAGGAGCGCACCGCGATCGCATCAATATCGACTGCCAGCACCTTTGGTATGCCCAGCTTGACCGCTGCAATGGACAGGATTCCCGAACCGCAACCGACATCGATCAGGGTGCGATAAGGGGATAGTTCAGGCGGTTTAGGGGTGGAGAGGAGCGATTCGAGCCATTCCAGACAGAGTTGTGTGGAGGGGTGCGTGCCGGTGCCAAATGCCATGCCCGGATCAAGGGTCACCGCAACGCGATGCGGGGCGGGGTTTTCCAGCCAAGCGGGGACGATGACCAGTCGCTCGCCGATCAAGATGGGGCTATAGTGCTGTTTCCAAGCTTCTGCCCAATCTCTCTCTTGCACACTGCGGTAGCTGGGGGTGGGCAGGGGTTGAATCCGCCCCAGATACCATAAGGCTTGTTCCAGTTGATGGCGTTTTTCTTCTAAGTGCTCGTCTACGGGCAGATAGGCGCAGACGCGAATGTCACCGCTGGGAATCCCCTGCCCATCGGGTGTGAAACCCTGCACTTCCATTTCCATTGCTACGCCGTTGGGGGCATAGCGTCCGAGTACTTCGGCAACCGCTTCGGCAAGTTCGCCGTTTACCGTCAGGGAGACTTCCAACCACGAATCCGAATCCATTATCCCCCTAGCGCTTCTTTCAACCAATCCATAAAGCTGCGTTCCTGAGGATGGGCATCGGTGCCTAAGCTCTTTCCTAGCTGTTCGAATAAATGGCGTTGTTCGGGCGTCAGACGGGTGGGGATTTCGACATTGATGACCACTAATTGGTCGCCGCGTCCGTTGCCGCGCAAGTGCGGCACACCTTTGCCTTTCATCCGCAACACCTTGCCCGGTTGGGTGCCGCTGGGGATGCGCAATTTAGCGGGTCCGTCCACCGTCGGCACCTCCACTTCGGCGCCAAGAGCTGCTTGGGCGACGTTAATATCTAGGTCAAGGATGATGTCGTTCTCCCGGCGGCGGAAGTATTTATGCGGCTGGACATTGATAGCGATGTATAAATTGCCATTAGGCCCACCGTTAACGCCGGGTTGCCCTTCGCCTGCGAGACGGATTTGGGTGCCGCTGTCTACGCCGGCGGGAACAGTGACGATTTTCTGGCGTGTTAGCCGTTCCAAACCGCGCCCGCGACAGGTATGGCAAGGCGTGGAGATGGTCTCGCCACTGCCGCCGCAAGTCGGACAGGTGCTCACCTGAACCATTGATCCCAACAGCGTTTGGCGGACTTGGCGCACTTCACCAGCGCCGTTACAAGTGGGACAGCGTGTCGGTGAGGTGCCAGGTTCAGCGCCGCTGCCGTTGCAATTGCGACAAATTTCGTCGCGGGTAATGGAGATCTCTTTTTCGGCGCCGAAGATCGCTTCTTCGAAGGTCAAGTCCAATTGAATTTGCAGGTCTGCGCCGCGGCGGGGCATGGTGCGCGTCCTTCGCGAGCTAGTTCGCCCGAAGCCACCAAAGCCGAACAAATCGCTGAAGAGATCGGCGAAGTCGGAAAAATCGACGGTGGTGAAATCGGGCATGCCGCCCATCCCCTTGAGACCCTCATGGCCAAAGCGATCATACGCCGCCCGCCGTTCGGGGTCTGAAAGCACCGCGTAGGCTTCGTTGATCTCTTTGAATTTTTCCTCTGCGCCTGGTTCCTTGTTGACATCCGGGTGATATTGGCGCGCCAAGCGGCGGAAGGCCGATTTCAGGTCTTCCGCTGAAGCGTTGCGCGGCACACCTAGGATCTCATAATAGTCTCGTTGAGCCATCAGACGTTACGAAACTCTCCATCCACAACGTCTTCTTCACCACCTTTTCTCTCACCACTCGTCTGCCCTTCTTCTCCAGAAGGCGCCCCCGTTTGCGGTCCGCTGGACTGGTAGGCGGCAGCACCGATTTGTTGAATGACTTGGAAGAGAGCCTCTGTCTCTCGTTTGATCTCGGCGGTGTTATCGCTGTTCATCACATTGCGCACTTTGGAGACCTGCTCTTCGACTTTGCTCTTGACCTCAGCAGGGACTTTATCGCCTAGATCGCGCAAAGCTTTCTCAGCCGTGTAGACTGCGTTGTCAGCAGTATTGCGGGCTTCGATGAGTTCTTTGCGGCGGCGGTCTTCTTCGGCGTGAGCTTCGGCTTCCTTGCGCATCCGTTCGATTTCCGCTTCGCTTAGACCAGAAGAAGCCGTAATTGTGATATTCTGACTGCGCCCAGTGGCTTTATCCACAGCGGTCACTTTGAGAATACCGTTGGCGTCAATATCGAAGGTTACTTCGATCTGAGGCACGCCGCGCGGCGCCGGCGGGATGCCATCGAGGATAAATTTGCCCAAAGACTTGTTATCGGCAGCCATCGGGCGCTCACCCTGCAGGACATGAATTTCTACTTGGCTCTGATTGTCGCTGGCAGTGGAGAAAATTTGTTGTTTGCGGGTTGGAATGGTGGTGTTGCGCTCGATCATCGGTGTAGCAACGCCGCCTAAGGTCTCGATGGAAAGGGTCAAGGGTGTAACATCGAGCAGCAGGATGTCTTTGACTTCCCCACCCAGCACGCCTGCTTGAATGGCTGCTCCTACGGCAACCACTTCATCAGGGTTGACCCCTTTGTGGAGTTCTTTGCCGAATAATTTGCGCACCGCCTCTTGGACGGCGGGCATGCGCGTCATCCCGCTCGTCATCGACGGCTCCGTGCTCGACGAGGCAGACGCCGCCGCGGCCGCCGCTCCCGCCCTCCGCGCACGACGTGCTGCGCGAGGCGCGCCTGCTCACGGCCGTGCAGGACGCCGACGTGCGCACGCCGCGCGTGCTCGCCACGTGCGACGACGAGACCGTCATCGGCGCGCCGTTCTACGTGATGGAGCGAGTGGTCGGGCTGCACGTCGTGGACACCATCCCGCCGGGCTACGCCGACGAGCCGGCCCGGCGGCGGGCGATCGGCGAGGGGCTGGTCGACGTGCTGGCCGACCTGCCGGGGGTGGGCG
>CAKZNJ010000103.1 GCA_937129505.1 uncultured Anaerolineae bacterium
CGAAGCCGGCAAAGGAGCTTGGCTAAACGGAAAGCCAATCCACCCTTCTGCTACCACCGACCTCGGGCACTGCCTCTTGACCACCGGTTTCCCCTACGACATCCGCACCAACCCAAATAACAACCTCGACCATTATGCGCGTCTAAGCCTGATGACACAAGGTGTACGGCGTTTAGGTTCGGCAGCCTTAGATTGTTCGTATGTGGCTTGCGGCCGTTTGGACGGTTACTGGGAAAACGAGATATCGCCCTATGATGTGGCTGCTGGCGCACTCATCGCCCGTCAGGCTGGCGCAATGGTAACCAATTTATACGGTGAAGCCGAATTCTTTAACCCTCCGATGACCATCTTAGTCGCCCCACCGCCTATTCATGCCCAATTGATGGCGTATTTTCAGCAGTGGTACATTAGAAATTAAGACGATTGCGCCGAAGAAGTCACCGCGCGCAAGCACTGTTCAACTTGAGCTAACTCCACCCGAGAGGTCAAGTCTAAACTCAAGGGGGTGACTGCAACCCAACGCTTAACCCGCATGACATAAGCATCGGTGCCCTCTACCGGATCCCCCGCATCGCGCGCCAAGCGATATTCTAAACGCCCCGGCTGGCTCCATGAGCGCCGCTTGGGGCGGAGCGGCTCGTAGTAAATCTTACGCGAAAGGCGACACAGTTCCCACGGTGTTTCTACCGTTGCATTGGCGGGAACATCTACCTTCAGGACATCTACATCATGGGGCAAGGTGCAAGATAACAGCAGACGGCTGAAGTACTGGGCAAAATGCGCTGCCACCCTGAAATCAATGTGCGTAGCATAAGAGAGATGATATTGAGGTTCCGTCTCCAAAGAAATTGCCAAGGCAGGAATGCCCAAAGCCGCCCCCTCCAACGCCGCACCAACTGTGCCTGAAATGGTCACCCCCGTGCCCAGATTCTCTCCATAATTGATGCCCGAAACAACCAAGTCGGGGCAACGAGGCAGGATTTCTAACACGGCGTGCAACACGGTTTGGGCAGGCGTGCCACCTACCGAATAGACCTTCCAGTGCTGACCATTCACTTGAATCACATGCTCTTGAATGATGCCATCTGAAGTCGAAGGCATGGAGCGCCCTGCTCCAGAATATTGCTCACGCGGGGCGGCAACATGGACAAAGCCGATTTCACTTAACGCACTGGCTGCAGCCCACAGTCCCGGCGAACGAATGCCATCGTCGTTGGTTAATAAAATTTGAATGTCTTTCATAGTGTTCGCTTCTAGCAAATACGTCCTTTCAAAAAAGGATTCTACCAACATTCTGCCAAGATTGAGAGCTATGTTAAGGAATCTTGCGAAATACAACATTTCTAAATATGCCCTTCATAATTCCTAAACAATGCTTTGCTATCCTATTCATGTGAGGTTCCGAATCACAAGTAAATTTTTATCCGAAAGGAGTTTCTATGAGTCGAAAAAAGATAATCTCAATCGTTGCGTTGATCGCTATGTTAGCTGTCGTAGGTGTTGGCGCTTTTACCTATTCCTCAGTTAGCGCCCAATCGAGCGCTGAGAACCCAACTGCCTGGGGCGGAGGACAGCCGTTTCGAGGCCGGATGGGTAAAGGCGGCGACGGTGAAGCCTTAGCCCAAGCCCTCGGCATCAGCCTCGAAGAGTTACAAGCCGCCCAGCAAAAAGCCCAAGAAGCTGCCTTGCAAAAAGCGATCGAAGAGGGATTAATTACCCAGAAACAAGCTGAATGGCTCAAATCAAAAGACCGTGGCTTTCCGCTGGGAAATCGTTTGTTCCCCTGGCTTAGCCAAAATGGAATTGATCTGGACGCTCTGCTAGCTGAAGCCTTAGGAATCAGCGTTGAAGAGCTCAATGAAGCGCGTCAAGAGGCGGTAGAAATTGCCATAGACCAAGCAGTTGCCGATGGGAAACTAACTCAAGAGCAAGCTGATCTGATCAAAGCCCGGCGGGCTCTGTATTCCAACCAGAACTTCATCAATGCCATGCGCGCAGCTTTCGAGGCAGCGGTCAAAAAAGCAGTGCAAGAAGGAGTGATCACCCAAGCGCAAGCTGATCTGATTCTCCAAAAACTTCAGTCATCTCAAGGAATGCCTGGTTTTCCTCCTGTTTTTGGAGATCAACCGTTTGGCAGTCCACCGTTTGGACACGGTGATGGTGGACCTGTCCCACCTGCTCAAACACCGTAGTCTTATGGGAGGAGGGAGGTTACCCCTCCTCCCATTGACTCGCATTATAATCGTGACCAGACAATCCCATGCCAAAGAAAATCCTGGTCGTTGACGATAAGCTCGAAATCCGCAAACTGCTCAAGTCCTACTTCACCCAAGAGGGGTTTGAGGTGGTAACCGCAGCAGACGGCCAAGAAGCCCTTTTTGTCGCCCGTCACGAAAAGCCTGATGTCATCCTATTGGACTTGATGATGCCTGAAATGAACGGTTACGACTTCTTGCGCACCTTCAGCCGCGAGTCGTCCACCCCTGTGATCGTCCTGACCGCCAAAGTAGAAGAGAGCGACAAGGTGCTGGGGCTGGAATTAGGCGCCGATGACTATGTGGTCAAGCCGTTTAGCCCGCGCGAATTGGCTGCCCGGGTGCGTGCTGTTCTACGCCGGATGGAGAAAGCTCACAAGGAAGCTCCTCAAGTTTTGCGCGCGGGTGAGATTATGGTCGATTTACAGGGACATTACACCAAAGTTGGTGAAGAGATTGTGGACCTAACCCCTACCGAATTCACCCTCTTAGCCACCCTGATGGGCGCGCCAGGGCGGGTGTTCAGCCGTTTAGAACTGCTCGAACGGCTGCAGGGGGTAGCCTACGAAGGATATGAACGCACGATTGATGTTCACATTCGCAATCTGCGCGCCAAAATCGAACCTGACCCTTCCCAGCCACGCTACATCGAAACCGTCTACGGTGCCGGTTACCGCTTCGCTCTCAACTCTGGGCAAGCTTGATTGCACATGCGCTCGATCATCACGAAGTTAATTCTCTCTTTTCTGCTAGTTGGCATCAGTGGTTCATTGATCGTCTCGCTCATCATTTGGCAGCAAACCCGCTTTGCCTTTAATCAGTTTGTAATCACCCGCGAACAGGAAGGTTTACTGAGATTATTGACCCTCTATTACCAACGACACGGCTCTTGGGAGGGAATCGACACTGCTGTAAAACAATTTCGAGATCAAGGGAATGTTCCTTTTACAAATCCCGCCTTCTCATTGGATAAACGTCCGTTCATCCTCACCAACGTCGAAGGCGTAGTGCTTTACAGCCCTGATCCCCAGCAAATTGGCAATCGCCTTCCCCAACGGGAAATCCGTCGCGCGGTTGCCCTAGAACTTAACGGTGAGCTCGTCGGCTGGATCGTGATCACTCCGCCGAGACAAACTCTGCAACCCGGCTCGATCGAAGAGCGGTTCTTACGCACCGTGCGAAGCGCCACGATGCTCAGCGCTGTGGGGGCAACCATTGTTGCCTTGCTGCTGGGCAGCTTGCTCGCCTTCGGCTTAACTCGTGCTATCCGTGAGCTCAAAGGGGCAGCGCTTGACATCGCCAATGGCAAATATGGGCGGCAAGTCAATGTGCGCAGCAGAGACGAGCTAGGCGACCTAGCAATGGCGTTTAATCAAATGAGCCGTCAATTGGAAAAGGCAATCCAAGCTCGCCGCCAGATGACGGCTGACATCGCCCATGAGCTGCGCTCTCCCCTTACGGTGATCCAAGGGTACACCGAAGCTCTCAGCGATGGAAAACTTGAAGGAGAAGAAGAAGTTTATCAAATCCTGCACCAAGAAACCCAACACCTCAGTCGGCTGGTGGATGATTTACGCTTACTTTCCTTAGCCGATGCAGGAGAATTGCCCCTTACATTCCAAAGCGTCGAGCCGAGGCTTTTACTCGAGCGCGCTCATGCCCGTTTACGCATTCAAAGCGAGCAGAAGCAAATCAACTTATTGGTTGAAGCTCCAGATAACCTACCCTCCATTACCGTTGACGTCGAACGCATGGCGCAGGTCTTGGATAACTTGATCCAAAATGCCCTGCGGTACACATCGGCGGGCGGCACGATTCAATTGCGCGCTGACCAAGACGATCATCACGTCCTCTTGCAGGTCAGCGATAACGGGACAGGGATTGCCAAACAAGATTTGCCCCGCATCTTCGACCGCTTTTACCGTGTTGATCCATCGCGTTCCCAAAATGGCGAATCCGGTTTAGGACTCGCCATTGTCAAATCCTTGGTCGAAGCTCAAGGCGGAAGCATCCAAGTTCAAAGCGAGGTGGGTAAAGGGACAACTTTTACTATCGCATTCCCAAAAGCGAAAGGAAACAAGGAGTGAGCTCAAATCGCTTTATCAGTGGTTTACTTCTTCTGTTCATTGCTTTTATCTCCGCCTGTGCCGGGGTGTTCATGGGGAGTTTTCTGGTCTTATCACTCGCTCAGAGCGGACGACTAAACCTGACCGTTGCTCAGCCCACTCCAACGTCTACCTTACCAACCCCTGTTCCGCCCAGCTTCTCTCAACCCCTAGAGATCGCCGAAGCTCAATCGCGCATTATCCAAACCGTTCAGAAAGTGAGCCCGGCGGTTGTCACGGTCGTAGGGGTTATCCCAGGCCAGATGACCATTTTTGGGCTAACCGGCGATCAGACTGTAAGCGGTAGCGGTGTGTTTATCTCACCTGAAGGCTACCTTTTGACCAATCAACACGTTGTCGAAGACGTTGAAGAAGTGCAAGTGATCCTCGCCGATGGCAGCCAGCAACCCGCCCGTGTGGTAGGGACGGATCTCTATGCCGATTTGGCCGTCCTTAAGATTGAGGGGTCCCCGCCGGCAGTTGCAGAGCTAGGGAATTCGGACTTGGTCACACCCGGGGAAATGGTGATCGCCATCGGTTCTCCATTGGGTGACTTCCGCAACACGGTCACTTTAGGTGTCATCAGTGCAACCGGACGGTCAATTGACACCGGTCAGGGCTACCAGATCGAAAATCTGCTTCAAACCGATGCCGCCATTAATCAGGGAAATTCTGGAGGGCCCTTAGTCAACCTGAACGGGCAAGTGATTGGCATCAACACCCTTGTGGTTCGGTCCAGCGGAACAGGGGCATTTGCGGAGGGCTTAGGTTTTGCGATCCCGATCAACACTGCTCGCGAAGTCGCCGAGCAGATTATCCAAAAAGGCTATGTGTCTCGTCCCTACCTTGGAATTCGCTGGCAGTTGGTTACCCCACGCGTCGCTGCCCTTTACAACATTGGCGTGGAATGGGGAGTATATATCACGCAAGTATTTGCCGATAGCCCAGCCAGCAAAGCCGGTTTGCGGCGCGGCGATATTATCGTCCAAATCGGGGAAGTAAAACTCGATGAAGGCCACTCCTATATTAACGCTCTCTATCGTTATCAACCCGGGGATCAAATCTCTGTAGTTGTTTGGCGCGAGGGGCGTTTGCTGACCCTTGACGTGCGTTTAGAAGAAGTGCCGCGCCA
>CAKZNJ010000104.1 GCA_937129505.1 uncultured Anaerolineae bacterium
CCAGCTATTAACTCCCCCAACGCCCTCGGTAGCCGACAATCCCACCCAAGATAATAGCCTATCCTGTGAACATACCCACTTTGGAGAGGCCTGGACAGGAGGCGGAATTGCTGGTTTAGTGGTTCATACCCCCTCCGGCAATCTAGGCGGCGCTTTGTTTGGAAAGACTAGCGGAATAGGTTACGGCGTTTATGGTGAGCAAGCGGTAAGCGTAGCTACAGCAGGAGCAGGAGTTCTGGGCATCAGCAATTCCGGGGATGGGTATGGAGGATATTTTTCCAACAATAACAATTTTGGCCTAAGCGTTGAAGGAGATGACACTTCTTATAATGACAATAAAGGTGACATCTGGCTGAGAGGCGATCGTGGCGAAATACTTGCGGAAGGGGTCGTTGATTTTTACAGCAATTCCAACTTCTATTTAGATTTAGACAGAAATAACGATGAATCCAATGCTTGTTTTAGAGTCTATAATAGTTACGGCGTGATCGTTAGCGTGACCTGCGAGAACGGAACGAAGAGCGCAGTTTTGCAAACCAAAGGCCATGGTTCCCGTGCTGTCTATGTCATCGAGAGCCCCGAAGTCTGGCTGCAGGATTTTGGCACGGCAACGCTGAGCAATGGGCAGGCTACGGTGACCTTCGAGCCCATCTTCGCTCAAACCATCAACTCCCAAATGGATTACCACGTCCAATTGACCGCTCTCTGCCAGGAGCCGCTCATCTTATATGTGAGTGCCAAAACGCCGGTTGGCTTTACAGTCAAGGGTGTCGGATTGGATGGCGCCCCTTCGAGCTGTAGTTTTGATTACACCATTACTGCCAAGCGCCTCGGTGTGGAGGAGCTACGGCTTGAACAAGTATTGAGTGAAAAATAGGAGGGCAGGGATGAGACATCACACCTTCATTCTCATTGCTTTCGTCATCTTTGTGGGATTGGGTGTCGGGGTTTTCGGTCCATCCTTGCTGCCTCTGAGCGATCCTGCCGCCCTCGCCGCTAACAACTCACCCCAAAAGGTCTACCATCTTTCCGGCGCTGTTTGGCAAGTACAAGGTGTTTCCGTTGGCGAAGGCTACCAACTGATCACCCTGCCGCTAGGTCCAACCGGCACTGGTACACAATGCTGTTGTAGTTATTTGCCCTGTATCCTGAAAAAGCCATAACTGACTAGCTAACGAGGGGTGCTCATGAACACCCCTCGTACCTTCTTGGGTCGCTTTTTCATCGAAACAACCCACTCTACGGATTGTGCGTTGTTTTACGCTCAAGGGAGCATTTCTCTTATCGCCAGGTTAGGGAAACAATGAAGCTTGACAGACTGTCTCATGGACTCTATCTAGCACTGTTGTTCCTTCCGTTGACAACGATGCTTTGCTCTCTATTGAACAGCGCTGCCCCGCTTCCGTCGCTTGCGTTGCCACAATCAGAATCGGTCACACCAAGTCTTCAAACCAGTCCAGAACAGAATTTCACCCTTGAACCACTACCCACCGGCACTTCCTCCTCGGGGACGGTGGATAAAAAGGTGTATTACGTTGCTCCCTTCGGGGATGACACCAATGCGGGGAGCCTCGATAAGCCGTGGCGGACGATTCAAAAGGCAGCCGATAGCCTTGTAGCCGGCGAGAGTGTTTACATTCGGGAAGGTACTTATCCAGAACGCGTCCGTCCCAAAAATTCGGGGAAGGCGGGAGAAGAGATCGTATATATGGCATTCCCTGGCGAGAGAGTGGTCATTGATGGTCGAAATATCCATTTGCCGGACGATCTGGTAGGATTGTTCGAAATAGCCCATCAAAAACACCTTCGTGTAAGCGGCTTACACGTGATCAATAGTGGTCCCTACCCCGATAATGCCGCCATTTTGGTCATCAATTCTGAGCATATCACCTTAGAAAACAACACGACTTTCAATAGCGCTTCTTCCGGGATTGGGGTATGGAACAGCCACGAGATCGTGATTGCCGGCAATACGATTGAGCAGGCTGGCGTAAGCGGCGGTCAAGAGTGTATTACCGTTGCCACAACCAGCGGCTTTGAAGTGCGAGATAACCTCATTGTAGATTGTCAGAAAGAAGGGATTGATGCCAAAGATGGTTCATCCCATGGAATCATTGTCCACAATGTCGTCGCCCATCCCCTAAAAGTGGGCATCTACGTGGATGCTTGGGATAAACCAACGCAGGATATTACGGTCTCACGGAATACCGTTTTTGATTCGGTAGAGAGCAGCGGTTTCGCCATTGCCTCTGAAATGGGCGGCCTACTCAGCAATATTCGACTCGAGAACAACGTCACCTACCACAACCACACTTATGGAATAGAGGTCTCTGCCTGTTGCTCAGGTGATCATCCGATGGATGGAATTGTAATCGTGAATAATACGCTTTACCAAAACGGGATAGGTTGGGGCGGAGGAATCATCCAAGATAACGCTCAAGCACAGCAGGTGATCATCCGCAATAATATCCTCAGCCAGAACCTCACTTTTCAGATTGCTGTCGCCGCTGACGTGCCAGAGGATTCTGTTCAAGTAGATCACAACTTGATCGATGGATTTCGCGGCTACGAGGATGAAGTCTATGGAGAGGATTATCTTGAAGGAGAAGCGGGTTTTCTGAACCCAACTGCGCTTGATTTTCATCTTTCTCCCACCTCCCCCGCAATCGATCAAGGGTCACCCTTCCAGGCTCCCACCACCGATTTCGATGGCGACCTGCGCCCGTTCGGCAGCGGCTATGACATCGGCGCAGATGAATGGCATAAGGCGATTTACCTGCCTCTGATTAGCAGCGAGCTGGAGACTTGCCCTATATCGCTTTGCCAAGGGAGTAGGGGAGTCGTGTCAGCCATCAACTCTGATGTTTTGGGGAGGTGTAACGTCGTAAAATGGCTATTCAAACATTTATACGACTTGTATTGGAGGGAAGATTTTTTATAAACTCATTTGACAAAAACCTGCGCTCTAGACTGCAAAACAAAATAAGTGTGACCCACTTTCCAGCGTCCATATTTTGCCGAGTCGGTTGGAAGGAATCGCATGAACCAAGCCCCAATGACGTGTCATTGGAGAACACGATTTACCACCCCATCTCATCGCAAACGAGCGCCAGCATCCCCCTCCCTGTCATTTCGAGACTCTCTCATGACGCGGGAGCGTCACTTGATGCGGTCATGACATGAATACCGCGCAGCTTCCAAGCAGGCATATGTCATCAGTATCCAGCAGGAAGATCACTCGCCTACTTGACCTGTACCCCTCACCCCCAGCCCCTCTCCCACGGAAAGGGAAAGGGGGGCAAGCTCCCTTCCCCCATAGGGGGAAGGGCAGGGGATGAGGGAATGACATAAATTCCGCTCAGCTTCCGAGCAGGCAAGTTCGGCTCGGCTTGGATTTTGTATTTCTCTACCCCCTCGAACAATGATGTCATGAGTAGGAGCGCCAGCGATTAAAGATACCTCACTCCGTTCGAAATAACACGGAGAAACCTCATTCGACAGGAGGTGGGTGGCAGCGTTCAATATAACACCCTAGAAACGGCGTTCGACACGACGGTCAACGAACGATTACAATGTCATAGAATCGTTACAGTTCATCCAACCTTTTCGGTTAGGGTCTTTTATAATTGGGGTATTGAGAATCCGCTTGCGAATAAAGGAGATGAACTTCGATGAAAGTTGCCTATCAAGGCGCCCCTGGCGCCTACTCAGAAGCAGCCATTTTTGAAATTTTTGGCAAACAGGTGCAAGCAATCCCGTGCGACACCTTTGAAGAAGTTTTTCAAAAAATCGAACAGGGTGAAGCCCAGCGCGGCATGTTGCCGATCGAAAACTCCGTCACAGGCAGCCTGCACCGCAATTACGATCTGTTGCTCGAACATCAACTGGCTATTGTCGGCGAATATGCCCTGCGGGTTCGGCATTGCCTGATCGGTTTACCTCAAGCGGAGATAAAGGACATCCGTAAGGTCATCAGCCATCCCCAAGGGATTGCCCAATGCGAGAAGTACCTGCGCGCTCTCGGCGTCCACACCGAAGCTGTCTATGATACAGCGGGCAGCGTCAAAATCGTCAAAGAAAGCGGCGATCCAAGCCTAGCCGCCATTGCCTCCAACTGGGCAGCTCAAATCTACGGCATGAAAATCCTGCAAGAAGGGATCGAAGACAACCCGGCCAATTACACCCGCTTTCTGGTCTTAGCCCAAGAGCCGATCCAACCCGAAGGCGAAGCAAAAACCTCCATTGTATTTACCTTGCGCAACATCCCCGGCGCCCTCTTCAAGGCGCTGAGCGTCTTTGCCCTGCGAGATATTGACCTGACCAAGATCGAGTCGCGACCGTTGGTTGGGACACCTTGGGAATATCTGTTTTACATTGATTTCCGAGGCTCAATTGGTGAAGAAAAAGTGAAACATGCTCTCGATAATTTGTCGGAATACGCCTTGAGCCTGCGCATCCTCGGTTCCTATCCCCGCCTCGGGGACGAGAATGTTTTGGACAAGAAATAAACCTCATTCAGGCCACTGAGAGACCATTCCATGCGCCAGTATCTTATAGCCATTTTGATCCTCCTCCTGCTTCCCTATCTAGGCGCTTGTCAAAGAGGGGATAAGCTCTCTCAACCGAATGGGCAGCAAGCTGAAATCTTCCCTCTAAAGGAAGATTTAAAAAACAAGAAGTTGAGCAAAGCCAGCAATGAATGGTTTGCCACGGCAGGGACGTGCTTAGCCTGCCATCAAAACATTGAGGACGCACAGGGAAAGGACGTCTCACCTGCTGAGGGGTGGCGTGCTACAATGATGGCGAATTCCGCCCGTGATCCCTATTTTCTCGCCAGTGTGAACTATGAGATAGAGAATTCTCCCCCGTATGAAGCAGCGATTCAGGCAAAATGTGCTACCTGTCACACCCCCATGGCTCGCTTTAGCGCAGAGGCTAGAAGCCAAACAGTGTTTCTAAGCGGCGATCAAAGCGTCCTTGCCCCTCAACACCCTGATCATTCTCTCGCCATGGACGGCGTATCCTGTACCGTTTGTCATCAAATTCCTGCTGCGCCTCAAAACCTTTCGCCTCAGAACGGCGAGCTAGACATTGACTTAGCCACCCCTTTCGGTCAAAGGAAACTCTATGGACCCTTCCCAATGTCCCGCCAAAGTATTTCGATGATGGCGGGCGCTTCTGGTTTTGAGCCAGTCGAAAGCGAGCATATCCGCCACTCTGCTCTGTGCGCAACCTGCCATGAGCTCTATCTAAATTACCTCCAAGCAGATGGATCCCTCAGCCCAGACAATGATACCTTTGCTGAACAAACCCCCTTCAGTGAATGGTTGGCATCCGACTATGGGGGACAAAAATCATGTCAAGATTGCCACCTCGCTCGGGCTGAGGGAGAAATCCCCATTTCTAATCTCACGCTGCAAAACCGTTACAGTGGCGTTTCACTGCACAACTTCGTCGGGGGCAATGCCTATATGCTGAGTCTGTTCAACAACTTCGGTAACGATTTGGGTGTAGAAGCAAATACCGCTCACTTTCGCAATGCAATCGATGACACCCTTGGCTTCCTGCAATCTCAAACTGCGACGCTGGAGATAAGAAATGCCAGCCTCGAAAACGGTGTTCTAACTTTTGCTCTTTCTATTACCGTTCAAAGCGGCCATAAATTCCCTACGAGCTTCCCCTCCCGACGCGCTTGGCTTCATCTCGTCATCACCGATGCCCAAGGTGAGCGAATTTTCGAATCAGGCGGCTACGACGAACAAGGTCAGATTTTGGAAAACGAGAACGATCGCGATCCTACCGCCTTTGAACCACATTATGACCGCATCACCTCTCCCCAACAAGTTCAAATCTACGAGGCCATCCTGCACGACATTTTCGGTCGAGTAACAACTACCCAATTGCACGCCGCCGGCTATCTGAAAGATAATCGCCTCTTACCTCGGGGCTTTGATAAAGACAAAGTTCCTGATCACATTGCGGTGTACGGAGATGCCCTTATCGACTCCGACTTTACTGCCGGCGGGGATACCCTCTCATTTGAAGTCGAAGTCGGGCAAGCGAAAACGCCCCTGCGCATTGAAGCTGAGCTGCTTTATCAAACCATCGGCTATCGGTGGGCAAAGAATGTCATGACCGGCTCGCATAAACCAGCCCTCAACTTTGCTCGCTATTGGCAAATTTCCCCCCATTTGCCTATTCCTGTGGTGATGCAATTCGTGACTGTGCCTTGACATGGAGATTCAAGAACTTGGACGTATTGACCAATAAGCCCTTTTAGAAAAATAAACAGCAATCAAGCTCACCTAACCAAAACCGATGACAGCTTAGAGTCCCATTTTGCACACAATAACACCTGCAGAGCCATAACTTAGGGTAAAATTTAACTATCCCAACTGTCAAAGTAGTGCTATTGCTCGCTCCCTTATCCTTGCAACGATCCACTACTGTTCCTGACCATTGGGTATATCTTAATCACAGGACTGAGGAGTGTGGCTGAGAGGCAAACAAGGCACTCACCCTATCGGATTCTGATCATCGAAGATGATCCTCCTTTGCGCGGGGGCGTAGCTGAGGTATTGCGAAAGGCGTCAATGGAGGTGATCGAAACCGCCACCGTCAATGACGCTCTGCCGCTGATTAAGTCATCCCAACCTCAACTGATTCTGCTCAGCGATACATTATTCCATGCCCAGAGCGGCGAACTGGGCACCCTGCTCAAGGCAGAAGCCAGCCCCCGGCGACCGTTGATCATATTGTTGGGTATAGCCAGCACTTCATCAGAAACTCAATCCGCAGGAATGGAATGCGGCGCCGATAGCTACATTCTTCGTTCCATTCCCATTCGGGAATTCATCGCCCGGATCGAATCGCTTGCTAATCTTCAATCCATCGAGGAAGAAGCTAGCTATCTCAATCGAGTGCTTTGCGCCATTCGTAATATTAACCAGTTGATCGTGCGCGAAAAAGATCGCCACAAGCTGCTGCAACGAAGCTGCGAGATTTTAGTTGAAAGCGGTGGCTACTTCAATGCTTGGCTGGCAACTGTTTCAGAAAAAGGAAAAGTGCAAAGTGTAGCTCAAGCTGGCTTAGGGGAAGAATTTACGCCCATGTATCAGCGCTTGATGAAGGGACAATTTACAAAGGTTGAACAACAAGCGTTGCAGCAAAGCGAAATCGTAGTCGTTACCGACCCACACACACTGTGTACTGATTGTCCCTTAGCAGAACAGTATGCAGGACGAGCAGCCATGAGTATCGCCCTGCGCTATGAAGAACAGGTCTATGGGGTATTAACTGTCTCTGTGCCTAAAGAGTTTATTGACCATGCAGAGGAGCAATCCCTGCTTCAAGAGGTCGCCGGAGATCTCGCCTTTGCCTTGCATAGCTTAGAGCTGCAAGAGCGTCAAACTAAAGTAGCCCAAGCTCTGCGTGAGTCGGAAGAAAAATATCGGTTACTGGCAGAAACCACCAGTGACGTTATCCTCGTCCACGACCTGCAAGGCGTCATTCAATACGTCAATCAAGCTGGCTTAGACTTTGCTGGATTCAAGGCTGAGCAAATCATTGGGCGTCAGATTAGCGAATTTATTCCACCCGAATATTTGCCAGACCTGCAAAAACGACTGACCACCCACCTGGCAGGCAATGAACAAACCTTGAGGTACGAAATTGAATTTATCAACCACGCTGGTGAGCGGGTGCCGATGGAAGTAAATTCCACCCCCTTTCAGCGGCAAGGGAGCGCCACGGAAATCCTGATCGTTGCCCGCGATATCACGGAAAGAAAAGCCGCCGAACGCCAAATCCGCGAAAGCCGCCGTCAGTTAGCCACTCTGCTAAACAATCTGCCCGGCATTGCCTATCGCTGTCGAAACGATGAAGAGTGGACAATGGAGTTTATCAGTGATGGCTGTTTCGCATTAACGGGCTATCGCTCGGAGGAGTTAGTCAACAACCAAATTCGTTCGTATGCCAGTTTGATTCACCCCGAAGACCGCCCGGCGGTGTGGGAGAACGTCCAAAAAAGTGTTGCGGAGAAACGCCCCTTTGAGCTAACTTATCGCATTCGGACGGCTGATGACAAACTGAAGTGGGTCTGGGAGAAAGGGGAAGGGGTCTTCGATTCAACTGCAGAGCTGAATGCCTTGGAGGGCTTTATCACCGACATCAGCGACAGAATCGAATACGAACAGAATCTCAAATTGAAGATGGAGCAGTTAAATGCCTTGTCGCGTGCTTGTCAAATCGTAACTGCTTCGCTCGATCTTAATGAGGTGCTAGAAGAAATCATCACCCTCGCCAAACGACTTACCCAAGCCGAATATGGGGGAATAGTTTTGGTCGACGAACATGGCAACATCAGTCATCATGCTGAAGACAGAATCACGGCTACCGCTCTGCAGTACCGCATCCGGCAAAATGGGGGGACCCATTGGGTGCTGCAACACCAGCAGCCAATAATCATCGATTCGGTTATGGAAGACGGACGCTTTGAACCCAGCATTGGAGAAAAAGCCCCTCAAACTGTCAATCCCGCCCTGTTGTTAGCAGGAATTCAATCGGTCGTTAGCCTACCGCTGACGGTCAAGGGTCAGACCCTGGGTGTCTTGCATTTATACAGCAAACAGCCCGCTGCTTTTCGAACTATTCATGAGCTGTTATCTGCTTTTGCCAGTCAGGCGGCAATTGCCATCGACAATGCCTACCAGTTCCAATCTGCGCAGCGGAGGCTAGAACGCATCTCCTCGATGCGCCAAATCGATCAAGCTATCAGTAGCAGCTTAGACCTCCGATTGACCTTGGATATCCTAATCGGTCATGTCTTGCAGCAACTGCAAGTGGATGCCGCGGCAGTCTTACTCTACCGCCCCGAGATCCAGAGCCTGCACTTCGTCGCCGGACAGGGGTTTCGAACTTCCGCGCTGCAATATTCAGAGATCCGCCTAGGACATGGTTTCGCTGGCGAAGCTGCTCTAGAACGCAGAATTGTCTCCATTTTCGATGGTGATAAACTGGCAAAGGCGTTTGCATCTTCTCCGAATTTCCAAAACGAACACTTTAAATCTTATCTCGGCGTTCCGTTGATCGCCAAAGGGAATGTCATTGGCGTTTTAGAGATCTATCATCGTCAACTTCTCGAACCCACCTCCGAGTGGATGGCTTTTCTAGAAACCTTAGCCAATCAAGCCGCAATTGCGATCGAAAACATTCGTCTGTTCAATGACCTGCAAAATAGCAACTTGCAGCTTCTCCAAGCTTATGATGCCACCATCGAAGGATGGGCAAAAGCTTTGGAATTTCGCGATATGGAAACCGAGGGGCATAGCCGGCGGGTTGTGGAGCTAACCCTGAAACTTGCCCGCCGTCTGGGGGTGGAAAGCAAAGAATTAGCATCGATTCGCCGCGGGGCATTGTTGCATGACATTGGCAAGATGGCTATCCCTGATTCTCTGCTGCAGAAAAACGGCCCGTTGGATGAGTCCGAATGGAAGCTGATGCGTCAACACCCTCTGTATGCATTTCAAATGCTTGAAAACATCCCCTTTCTCCATTCTGCGCTAGACATCCCCTACTGCCATCATGAAAAGTGGGATGGCAGCGGTTACCCGCGCGGCTTAAAAGGCGAAGAGATTCCATTAGCTGCCCGCATCTTTGCGGTGGTCGATGTCTGGGATGCCCTGATCAGTGACCGCCCTTATCGTAAGGCTTGGAGCCGTCAACAAGCGCTAGCTTATCTAAAGGATCAAAAAGGCAGACATTTCGACCCCCAATTGGTGGATGCTTTCCTTCAATTGCTGAGCGAAGAAGAATGAGTTAAAAGTTCCCCGGCGCTTGGGTAAAGCGCCGGGGTTTAGGAGGAGGAGAAGGAGGAGAGAGGATCGGATTATTCTGGCAACAAAACCGTGTCTATGACGTGAATAATCCCATTTCTAGTTACGATATCGACAATCACAACCTGAGCATCGTTGATAAACACTTTCCCATCTTCTACCTTAATCGAGACTGCTTTGCCCGCAACCGTGTCTGCGCTGGTCAGGGTGACCACCTGATCCGACTTGACCGCACCAGCAACCACGTGGTAGAGAAGGATATTTGTCAGGGTGGGGATATCGTTAAGCAACGAGTCAATGGTACCTGCCGGCAGCTTTGCGAAGGCATCATCTGTAGGGGCGAAGACTGTGAAGGGACCTTCCCCTTGGAGTGTCTCGACTAAGTCTGCCGCTTGAAGCGCCGTCACTAAGGTAGTAAAGCGGCCATCATTGACAGCTACATCGACAATGGTCTTGCCAGGTAGGATAACGGTGTCGATAACATGGATGACACCATTTGCAGTCTCAATGTCAACGAAGATTATTTGAGCTTCATTGATGAAAGCATTGCCCTCCTCAAGTTTAATTCGCACTGATTCGCCTTGAGCAGTGGTGAGGTAATCTGATGCTGTAACATCAGCAGCCATCAGTTTGCCGGGCACAACATGATAGAGCAAGATGCTAGTCAATTGAGGAATATCCTGCAGCAGAGCTTCGATGGTTCCGGCCGGTAATTTAGCAAAGGCATCATTGGTCGGCGCAAAGACAGTGAAAGAGCCTTCCCCGCTCAGGGTTTCGACTAAACCTGCAGCTTCGACT
>CAKZNJ010000105.1 GCA_937129505.1 uncultured Anaerolineae bacterium
TGCTTCAAACGCAGCTCGACGGTGTCCTCGTCCACCACAACCGCTTGATCTAGGATGGAAAGGTCGGTAAGCCCACCGCTCTTGGCAGCTTGGTTGTAGGTAAAGGCAACGTCTTTCGCCGTCAAAGGCTGACCATCCGAAAACTTAACGTCTTTGCGGATATCAACTGTCCACACAAAACGGTCTTCACTCACCGTGTAGTTCGTCGCTAAATCGTTCACGATATTGAGATCGGCATCGCGACGCAAGAGGGTGCTTTGAAAGAGTGGCGAACCATAACGTCCCCATCCCAGTGTGGGATCGTAACCGTCACTGCTTTCGCCGCCGATTGCCAGAGTCAGGGTTCGCGGTTCGGTTTCATCGCTTTGCGCGGTGGTAGCCGTCTCTACAGGTGAGGACACCTGAGCGGATGGTTCGGTAGCTAACGGCGTTGGAGGAGAAACGCTTTGAGTTTGACAGGCTGTGATCAGTAACAAGAGAAAGAGAGAGGTGATTGTTGCCTGAGCCAAGGCTTTTTTCATGATGAATCTCCTTTGAGGTAAAATGAATAAGAGACTGAATAGCTAAACCCGATTTGTTGACGCCCATTTTTTCTAGCTATGCGGGCCTCTTACCATAGGTTTTGTTCGATTATAATAGCAAATTTTTGAAAATGCAAGTATTTGCGTTATCTTTACGGAAAAAAATGAGATGAAAACAAGCTCAGTGGAACTGATTATTTTAGATTTGCTCAGCCGAGAACAGGCACATCTTACTGCGCAAGAGATCTACCAACAGCTTAAGCCGCGTTTGCCCGCCGTAAATCCCTCGACAGTTTATCGAGCTCTGGAACGGATGGCTCACACCGGCAAGATCTCGGTATCCGACATGGGACAAGGAGCAATGGTGTATGAGGCAGTGGGGGGAGAACGACATCACCATCTGGTTTGTCAGGAATGTGGGGCAGTGTTGACGATTGAAGATCAACCGGTGAGCAATTTGTTTGCTCACTTAGAAAACAAATATCACTTTGACATGATCACGAATCATCTGATTCTCTTTGGCATCTGCCAGCAGTGTCAGAAGCAGAGAAATTCCGAGGAAAAGAGATAGAGCAATTGTCTCTGTTTTCAGGACAATGCTCGTGAAGTCAATTGCCTATCTCAGCTTTGTTAGGGCGGCCTCGATTTGCTCGACTACTTTTTGAATATCCTGATTCAACTGCTCGATTTGGTCGGACAAATCCCGAGTTGCATCGACGGAATTCCCCATCGTTTGAGCGACAACGCCAAATCCCCTGCCATGGTCTCCGGCACGTGCTGCCTCGATGCGCGCATTGATGGCGATAATCCTCATCTCAGCGGTGATTGTCTGAATGCCCTGCACCAGTTCATTAATTTGTTTTAGGCTGTGTAGGATTTTAGCTTGGATGTCTGAAATCTCGCTAACCACGTCGGATTGGATCGCTTGGGTCTTTCCTTCGATTGCCGAGAGCGTCAGGAAGGCTGCGCTGTGAGTGACCAAGGCGAATTGATGCTGCGCCGATTGTCTGATTAAGTCTTCTGAGACGGCATCAGAGTTGGTCACTTCGAACAGGATGTCTGTACGGTGCTGCTTTAAGGCATCTTGATAGCTCGAAAAAGTAGGAATACCCGCCTTTTGTGCTTGAAGGACAGCCGGAGCTTGAGGGTCTAAGTCGGCTAGAAAGACAATGTGACAGTTTGGAAAATCCTTAAACAAATCCAGCAGTTGGCAACCTGCTCTGCCACCTCCTACGATTGCCACCGATAGAGATGGAGAAGACTGTATCGCGTTCATTTGCAAGGAGCTCCTTTGCAAGGGATGATGAAAATCCTGAACATAGAGATAAAACGAGGGAAAAAATCAGCAGAGGGGGAAAGTAACCCGGCAAAGTTAGGGTTATTGTCGGGAGGCAATCCTTTCTTTGGCAGCCAAATTCAACAAGCGATAGCCAAGGGCAAGCGACTCTTTCAATTGGCGTAATTCTACCTGACTAAGCTGGGCTGAACGCTCGTAGTGCTCCACCAAACGTAAAAGCGAACCGCGCACGCCGCTTGCCTGATGAGCCCAGTATGAGTCGGCCGAAAGTCGCTCCAGGCGAGTGACTAAGAGAGTTGCAGAGCGGATCCAGCGAGATTGCTCATTCGAGGTGGGAATCATCGCAGCGTCAGCCTCCTTTCTCGGGGAAAGTGGCTTGATTTACAGGAGTCTTGCCGGGTGTAGAAAGGAGTCATACGGCGTGCGCGGAAAATTATCCTTTCGTTCGCAAGGTGGAGCGACCGCCATCTACGCCAATAATCTGCCCGCTGATCCAATCCGCTTGGGGAGAGAGCAGAAACACAGCTAAGCTGGCTATATCGCTTGCCTCACCGAGGCGCTGCATAGCATGCAAGGCGGCAATCGAAGCCGCCATTTGTTCACTGCCCAATAGGTTTTCACCCAAAGGCGTTCGGGTGAGCGAAGGGGCAATGGCGTTGACGCGCACTTTGGGAGCTAACTCGGCTGCCAAGGAGAGAGTCAAAGCTGACACTGCCCCTTTTGCCATCCCAATCGAGGCGTGGTTGGTAAAGCCTTGCGCAGCAGCGACACTGGAGAACAGAACGACCGAAGCAATCCTCTCGCTCTTCTTTAAAGCCGGCAGAGCAGCCTGCACTGCCAACGCTGCCCCTAAGGCGTTAATGCGAAAATCTCTGAGAAAGTCGGCCTCGGTCAAACGGGGAAGTGAGCGGATGGTGATCGTCCCTACAGCGTAAACAAGGCCGTCTAAAGGCTGTCCGGCGTCCTCGGCAACACGGTTAAACAGCGAAGCATCGGTGACATCCCCTACTGTATAAGTTGCACCTACTTCTCGGGCAAGAGCAGCGAGTTTGTTTTCCGTTTTGGCGACCAGGTGCAATTGGGCGCCTTGAGCGATCAACAGCCGGCAAATTGTCGCGCCGATGCCTCCCGTTGCGCCGTAGATGAGAATGCGTCTGTCCATCCTTGACCTATGCCTGCGCAAAGGTGTCGATCAACAGTTTGACATCGCCACCGACCGAATAGAGAATCGGACAAGTACAACCGTGCTTGCGGTACTCATCCACTTTGGCACGGGCTTCTTCAGGGGTGCCGGAAGCGGTAATGCGGTGAATCAAATCTTCTGGAACCAAATGTTTAGCTCTATTGATTTGTTCTTTCGTGGCTGGCCAACCGAGAATAGCTTGGATTTCAGCCACCACTTCTTGGGAGACGCCCGAAGCTTTGGCAATGTGCGGTTGTTGCGCGAGGTATTGAGTGAGCAACATGCGGGTGGAATCGATGGCTTTTTCACGGTCATGATCAACGGAGCAAACCACGAGTTGTGGGCGATCAAGGTCCTCAAGGCTGCGCCCAGCTTTTTTCGCGCCCTTTTCTAGCAGTTCCAGCGCCCGATCATTATATTCAGGCGGAACACAATAATTCAAAACTGCTCCATCGGCAATTTCACCGGTCATTTCCATCATCTGGTCGCCAGTCGCTCCGATCATGATGGGAACATTGCGTGGCTCACGCCGACCATGAACGACATCTAGTTCGATGCCGTCCACATGCACAAATTCCCCGTGGAAGGTCACCCGCTCCATGTTCAACAATCGGCGCAGGATCGTCACTGTTTCGCGCATAGCAACCAGTGGTTTTTTTCGCTCAATGCCCACGTTTCGGGCAAGGGGGTCCCACCATGCCCCAATGCCGCAGATGATGCGGTTCGGAGCTAAATCGTCCAATGTCAGGAAGGTAGCAGCCAGTAAACCGATATTGCGCGTCCAGTTGTTGATCACCCCGGAACCTACTTTGATGCGCTCGGTAACGGCGGCGTAAGCAGCCATGGGAACGATAGCGTCGCGCACTAAGCGCGACTCGGCTTGCCAAACGGCCTCAAAGCCGCGCTGCTCGGCATAACGGACATACTCCAACCCCTCACGAAGATCGTGGGCGTCTTGAAGATAGAGTGCAACTCTTTCAGTCATAAATACCTCCTTAAGGAATAATTTTATCCGATAAATTGTTCATTCTGGCAATTTCTCGGAGGCGTCCGAGGGAGGAATATCCTTATAGATTATCCCTCCGAATGCCGGCAAGGCTGATCAAGCAAGATCGCCGCAAGGTAGACCAGTAACCCTACCCCGTGTTTTGCAAGCCGGCAGCGATGCCGTTGATCGTGAGCGCAATTACTTCGAATACGGCTTGAGCCGCTGGGCTGTCCGGATTGGTGAAACGGCGCCATTTGCCGAGCATCTCGACCTGTAAGTAATTTAGAGGGTCAATATAGGGATTGCGCAACCGCACCGCTCGTTGGGTGATCGGTTCATCATCGAGCAATTGATTGTGCCCGCTGGCGCGCAGCACCCATTCCACCGTGCGTTCATATTCGTCACGAATGATTTGGTAATAGTGCTCGCCTTGTTGCGGCTCCGAGACTAATTCCAAGTAAAGAGCGGCAATCTCCATATCTGCCCGCACCAGCGAGCTTTCAGCGTTGCTGATCAAGGCGTGGAAGAATTGCCAACCGTTATACATCTCGCTCAGGCGAACTTCATCGCCTAACGCTGCTAAACCGCTTCCCAGCCCAAACCAACCTGGGAGGTTATAGCGGCTCTGCATCCACGAAAAAACCCACGGAATGGCGCGCAGACTGTCGATGGTTGCAACGGGTTGGCGGGCGGCGGGACGTGAGCCGATTTGCAGGCGTTTGATCACGTCAATGGGAGTGACTGCCTGCCAGAAATCCAAGAATCTAGGGTCACCCTTCACCAACTGACGGTAGGTTAGAAAAGCCTGCTTTGCCATGATGTCCATAGCAGAACGCCACTCTGGCTCAACAGCAGTTTGACCATTGGGGGCAGAAGCGAGCAGGACAGCATGAACTAACTGCTCGAGGGTGCGATGGGCTAGAGCTGGATTGGAATAGCGCGCCGCGATCACTTCGCCTTGCTCTGTAACCCGAAATCGGCCCTGAATCGTGCCGGCTGGTTGAGCGCGGATTGCCCGATTTGTCGGGCCACCGCCGCGGGCGACCGTGCCCCCCCGCCCGTGGAAGATCGTCAGCTTGACGCCTGCATCTTGAGCCACTTTGACGATTTCCTCTTGGGCGCGATAGAGAGCCCAATTTGCCATCAGCAAGCCGCCGTCTTTGTTACTGTCGGAGTAACCGATCATAACCATTTGTTCGTTGCGGCATGTTTGTAAATGTTGGCGATAAAGAGGGAGGGTGAATAGCTCGCGCAAAATCTGCGGCGCATTTTCTAGATCGGCGATAGACTCGAACAGGGGGCAGATCTGGAAACCCGCCTCGCAGCCGCTCCAACAAGCTAACAACAAAGCGCTCAATATGTCGGCTGCGGCGTGAGTCATTGAGATGATCAAGGGACCAATTATTTCCTCCCCATAGGTTTTTCTGGCGCGATTGATCAGAGAGAACAGCGCCCATGTCTTAGCGGTCTCTGCCGTGACACCAGGGTTCTCTGCCAAAGACGGCGGGGCAGATTCTAACGCTTTCACTAATATTTCCAGCCGCTCAGCAGGTGGCAAACTCTCGAAAACGGGGGTGATTTGCAAAGCTCTGAGCACTTCGCCCACACTGCGGTTGAGCATACTGGAGTCCTCACGAATATCCAAACGAGCAGCGTGCAAGCCAAAGATTGCCAATCGCTGTTGAAGGCGGGACAAATTCTTTTTGCGCAGCGTGGGCGGCAAAGCCTCTTCGATCCAACGTAAGGGACGACGTAAATGTTCTACGGTGATGCGGGAGGGTTGAGGCTGGGGCGAGAGCAGGTTTGCCCTCATATCCGCTTGGGATGCCAGCGCAAGGTCGTTTGCCAGCAATGACAGGATCAACCGATAGGGTTCGTGGGCATAGCGCTTGGCGATATACTGGCTGTGTTCGGGAAGAGGTTGCCGTTCTTGAAGCCACTTTTCTAACAGTGGCGGTAGCGGAAAGCGACGGGCGCTGATGCTCAACCGTCGCGCTTGTTCGCTTAATTCGCGGCGATAATTTTCGATGGCGAGACCGCGGTGCAGACGCAAAGTTTCGATCGTTACCTCTGGTGTGACATTAGGGTTGCCATCCCGATCACCACCGATCCAAGAAGCAAGACGCAACCACGGTTGTTCCACCGCTAAACCGGGGTAGTGCTCGGCGAGAGCAAGCTCCAGATCATCATAGAGTTTCGGCAGTGTATTCCAGAAGACTTCTTCGATGTAATATAAGCCTGTGCGCACCTCGTCGGTGACTTCATATTTGCTCACTCTGGCCCTTTCGGTCAGCCACAAGCTGGTGATTTCGGCGCGAATCGTCTCGATAAGCTCTGCTTCTTGGCGCGGCGTGCAGGCATATTGGGTTAATTCTTCGAGAGCCATGGCAATGCGTTGCAATTTGGAGAGGATCGTCCGCCGGCGCGCTTCGGTGGGGTGGGCTGTCAGCACGATCTCGATAGAGAGATTTTGCAGCAGCTCACTCATCTGCTGGGCGCTGACGCCGCGTTCTTTGAGCAGGGCAATCGCTTCGCCGATCGAGTCATGTTCGGGGCGGGGATAGATTTCCCTTTGACGTTGGCGCAGGGTATCCAGTCGTGACCGTTCCTCGGCTAGGTTAACAAGGTCAAAATAGGCAGCGAAGGCAGCCGTGATAATTTGCGCTTCGCCGGGTTGTAAGCGCTTGAGAAGCTGGCGCAGATGCGAATCGGCTTCCGGGTCACCCGATCGGTGCGCTTTGGTATACGCTCGAATGCGCTCGACCATCTCGAAGAGGGCGACCCCCTCGAATTCCAAGATGACTTTGCCGAGTAAATCTCCGAGTAAATGGATAATTTGGGAGAGATCCATGGGTTTTCCGCAGGGGATGTCGGGGTTGAGGAGCGTTGATTGATCTGCCACGAGAGCCACCTATCCTAGACCAAGTTGGGAAGATTAGTCGCTATTATAAATGATTTTTGCGCCTCTCATCCCTCAGGTCTCTGGTGTTCTTTGTTTCTTGGTGTGAAAACCTAAAAGCTTCCTACTAAGACACCTTAGCCACTTATCAGCGCAGAAAAAGAGTGCGTTTGCATCCATCTCCAGTCTTCGCTGTCATCCAAATCGAAAGCTAGCTCGGGCAAGTCGATCACGGCACACCGCCGTCCGAGCTGAGCGGCAATCTCGCAATGGGCTTGGAAGGAATTTTCTCCAAAGCAGAAACGAGGTAGAGCTGGAGGGGCGAGGTAGAGCGCATTGGTGCCGCGCCCGTGGCGGTCTGGAGCAATAGCTAAAAAGGGTTCAGTTCCCTGAGCGCGGCTCAAGAAGGTCTCAACGACTGCTTCATTGAGCAGGGGTAAATCCGCCGGTAGGATCAGGGCTGCTCGCGCTCGACTGCGCTGAGCAAAGAGGGTAGCCACCAGAACCGCTCGGTTTAACCCATCGGGTTTGCTTTCCAATAAAGTGCGCGCCCCTAAAGAGCGCGCTAACGCCAAAGCTTCATTATCACGGCTGACCACCATCACGACCCCGATTCGTGCGCATTCTTTCAACACCGCGACGGTGTGGCAAAGCAGACGCCGATTTAAGTCCCAGCGCTGATCGAGGTCTAACACCTCTGAAAGGCGCGATTTGCCACGGCGCAAGGGCTTTACGGGCACGATTGCCCAGATTGTCATCCCTTTAGCTCCTGCCGAGCAAAGGCGAGGATCTTTTCTGCCAATCTCTGCCGATCGTTCGGATTTTTCATCACCGTGTCAGTCGCGAGGGTTTTTAAGCCGAGCGCACGGATTTGCACCTCTTGATCGGCATCCACGACGTCCAATACAAACCCCTTGAGCAGCGAACCATAGTGTAGGGCAACAGCCTGTGCAGAGGGCGGAATACCCATTTCCTCGAACATTTTTGCAGCGGGTCCCTTGAGTGCCTTGCCACCGACAATCGGTGAAACGGCAATGACCCTCGCCCGCAATAGAGCCTGACGTATCCCCGAAATCGCTAGAATGGGATCGATCGAAACCCAAGGGTTAGAAGGACAGAAGATCGCCACCTCACAGCTCTCGATCGCCTCGAGCACGCCGGGCGCAGCGGCAGCTTGAGTTGCCCCCTCAAAACGGAAGCCGCGCACACTGGGTTCAAAGCGATATTTTACAAAATACTCCTGAAACGGCAAGTCGCCATGGTCGGTCTCGACAATGGTTTGCACCGGAGAGTCGCTCATGGGTAAAACCCGCACTTGAATCCCCCAGCGCTGGCAAAAGAATTGGGTGATTTCGCTGAGGGTCTCCCCTTCAGCTAGACGGCGGGTGCGCTCCAAATGGGTGGCGAGGTCTTGGTCGCCTAGTTGAAACCAGGTTGGCGCCTCCAAGGTTTTCAGTGCTTCCAACGTGTTCCACGTTTCCCCTGCTCTCCCCCAGCCCGTATCAGGATTGGCAATGCCGCCTAAGGTGTAACAGATCGTATCCAGATCGGGGCAAATTCGCAAGCCAAAATGGGTGAAATCATCCGCGGTATTCACTACGATGGTCAAATCTTGGGCGGGCAGACAGCGCGCCAGCCCATCGGCCAGCTTGGCACCACCGACCCCACCTGCCAAGGCGACAACTTTCATAGGTAAAGCATGACCTCTGCTAAGGATTTGCGCGGCGGGGGAACAGGGCGCTCGGAGGCGTAACCAACCAAAATCAGTGCTTGAGCTTGCCAAGAGGTGGGGAGGTCCAAGGCTTGTTGAGCTGCTTCGGGGGCAAAGAGAGGAGCGCACAACCAGACTGTTGCCAGACCCAAGGCATGGGCGGCGAGTTGAAATTGCCCGCCCGCTAAAGCAACGCTTTGGATTGCCATCTCGTGCTCACCTTGCCGCTGGCGTTCCGTGCTGACGGCAGGCAGATCCTCCTTGCAAAGGCACAACAATACGGCAAGGGGAGCGGAGAGGATGCGTTGTCGCGAGCGCTCTAGGCGTTGATGAATCTCATCCAGGCTCAACCCTTGTTCAATTAAGTCGCGGCGGAACGCTTCCCCTAGCGCCAGCGCCAAACGCTCTCTCGCTGCTGCGTTGCTCAGCACAACAAACCGCCAAGGTTGCTCGTTGTGCGCTGAAGGCGCCCAACATGCCAGTTCGATAGCGCGCTCGATCAGCGCCCGCTCAACGGGGCGCTCTAAAAAACGCCGCACCGAGCGGCGCTCGGTCAGCAGACGCAGACTATCCGGTGTACGCCGCAAGGAGACAGCGGTTAACCCAATCTGACCGTAAAAGTCGAGCACAGATTGGAGCTCTATTTCGTTCAAGCCAACCCCCAAACTGCGGTTTAATGCTAAACTGTGTTCGTCCACTGCCAATAGCACCGCAGAGACCTGTGAGGGGGAGAGACTTCCTATCCAGACATCCATTTCTTCGCCAGCTTCGCTCTGGGGCAGGGCGAGGTAGCCGCAATCCAAGGGGTAACGTGCCTCTGGAAAACAGGCATGAATCATCCCTTGCGGTCGATCCACAATCACTTCGCCCTCATCGAGAAGGCGGTCTAGAGACTTCCAAAAATCTTGCCAGTTTTTCTCCATGTGTTTTTTTTCTTTAGCGAAACAAATCCTGCTCTGGCGGTCTTAGAAGCTCGCTTAACGCTGCCTCACGCAGGGGGTAGGGGAAACCGCGCACATGCACGACAGGTGTCCCTTCTGCGGCTTGCCCCATGACCAGAGAAGCTGCAGCGGCGAGCTCATCCCCTGCGCCGACTTGGGTTATGCGCAAGCGGTAGCCGTACAAATCGGCTTTCCCCCGCAGGTCTACCAAACCGGGCACCCCCGCCAAACCGATCGCTACGCCTACCGTGCCCAATCGCCAAGCGCGTCCATGGGAGTCGATGATCATGACCCCGATTGGAAGCCCATAATGGGCTTGGAGACCCTTGCGAAGGCGCCTGGCGGAGGCGTCGGGGTCTTCGGGCAGGAGCAAAACCCACTCTTCTTCTGATGTACCCGACCCGGCAACGTTGGAATGATCAATGCCCGCGTTGGCGCACACGAAACCCAGGCGATGTTCAACCACAATCGTACCCGGCCGAGTGCGCAGAACAGATCGGCTTTCCCTTAAGACGAGTTCTACCAAGCGGGGGTCTTTCTCGATTTGCTGGGCGAGTTCTGCGGCTCGGCGAGATGGCGAGATGGTTGCCAAATTGACCCAGCGGCCTTCGGCTTTCGAGACAATCTTTTGGGCAAAAACCAGAATATCCCCCGCTTCAAGGGTCACGCCACTGTCTGACAAGGCTTCAACGGTCATCGCAACGAGGTCATCACCGCTTTTTACGAGGGGAAATCCCTGCAGGGGAGTTAGGATCATTGTCATCTCATCAGCCTTTTCATTCCCAACCTTGTCAGGGTCGAGAAATGAGCCACTGGGATTATACCAATCATCGAAGGGAGCAACCTAATAATTACATCTCTTCCAACCCCGCCACGCGAATGCTTGCCGTTTTGACCTTATAATGCTTGTTCAGGCTGATCAGCATAGCTGTCAACCCTTCAACAACGATGGCATTATCCAAGCCACCGGCGTAGTAGGCGTTCATCCCGCCATCTTGGGCAAGCTGAATGACCGTTTCGGCTGCGCTCAGATCATCAGAACAAATTAGGACATCGCTATGTACAGGTTGGTCGAGCTTGCGCAGGGCGGCCGCAGGCACATTCTGGAAGGCAGCCACAACGCGAACGCCTTCCCCCAAGAGGTCTTGGGCTTGGCGGGCGGCTGCCGGTGGTGTGGGTGGTTTCGGATCGCGAAAGTCAACCCGTGCGGTGGCATCCACTAAGATCTTACCCTGCAGAGCCTCCTTCAGGCTGGCAAGGGCTTCCAGATGGGCTGCTTGCACCACTGTCAGCACACAAATATCAGCCCGGCGGGCTGCTTCGGCATTTTCATAACCTTTTACCGTTTGAATACCAAGGGTTTGATTGATTTCCTCAGCAGTGGCTTGAGCTTTTTCCGCTTGGCGGGAGCCGATCAGAATGGAGTAACCAGCTTTTGCCCAGCGCAATGCTAAACCAGGTCCTTCTTTACCTGTGCCACCCAAGATCGCCACAATCGGTTTGGATTGATCCATTCATCACTCCTGTTTTGAGATTCGCGTCAATGATAACCCAATCGAAGACGATTGCGGTGTAAAAAGCGCACAAAAGTATATATCAGGCCTCGATACGGCCTGACGTCCTACTCACCCCGCACCCTCACCCGCGGACCCTCGCCCATTTTGGGCGAGAGGGATCCAGCTCCCTTCCCCCAAAAGGGGGAAGGGCAGGGGATGAGGGCTGCGGATTGAGCTTGTCGAAACCCACGAACTAGATAAGCCTAAAATCACCTCACTCTAGTGGATTAATCAACACTGCCTAATACATTGGCTTGATAGCGCTGCCAAGCGCGAGGAGCGAAATCCCGCGCAGCTTCCGCAACTGCTGCTTCATCGATTGTGAGGAGTTTGCGATCCTTCATCAGGGGTTTCCCGTTCACGATCGTGGTTGTCACCATGCTCTCATGGAAGCCGAAGACGATGTGCCAAGGCAGGTTGCCTGCTGTCAACGGGGTGTGGGGGTGATAATCGACAAAGATCAGGTCGGCAAAGGCCCCTTCTTGAAGAATGCCGAGCGGCGCTTCGCTGAAAAAGCGTCCTGCTAGGGCAGCGTTGTTGTAGATCGCCATGTCAGCGATCAAATTGGCTGGCATACGGCGCGGGTCGCGATGCCAAACTTTTTGCACCAGATAGGCAAATTTCCACTCCTCCCACATCGTGGACGAAAAACCGTCGGTGCCCAGACAGACGGGAACTCCGATGCGTAAGAGTGACTCTACCGGCGCTACCCCCACAGCATTGTTCATATTCGACCGCGGCTGGTGAGTGACCCACGAGCCGCTTTTGGCTAAGATTTCCATCTCGCGCGCATCCACATGGACACAGTGAGCTAAGATCGTGTTCCTGCCTAGAATGCCATGCCGATGAAGGCGATCGATCACCCGTAACCCCGACTTGGCTAAACTATCGTATTCATCTGCATCGGACTCGGCGGCATGAATGTGAAAGCCAACCCCTGCAGGAGCTAAAGTTCGGCAACGTTCCAAGGTTGCGTCGGATAGGGTCAGGCTGGCATGCAAGCCGAAGGTCGCTCGCACGAGGCGGCGCTTGCCGTCTTCACAGGCTTTCAGAAAACGCAGGTTCTCTTCGATGCCGGCTTGAGCTTTCTCTGCTCCATCGCGATCGGTGACCTCATAGCACAACACCGCTCGTAAGCCGGCTTTTTCCACTTCTTCAGCAATCACATCGAGAGAACCTTCGATGGCATTGGGAGAAGCGTGATGATCAATTAAGGTGGTGGTGCCATGACGGATAGCATCGGCTACCATAACCTGCGTGGAAAGGCGCACATCCTCGAGGGTGAGAGAACGATCGAGCGGCCACCACAGTTTTTGTAGGATTTCGGGGAAGTCCTTGGGAGGTGCTCCAGGGATTGCCATCCCGCGCGCAAAGGCGCCGTAAAAGTGGGTGTGGGCGCAAATATTGCCGGGCATGACATATTGCCCCTGGGCGTCCAACCTTTCTTCATCCGGATACCGTTCGAGCAATTCGCCCTGAGGAGCAATCTCTGCGATGCGTCCATCGTCAATGCGAACCGCCATCTCCTCTAGTAGCATATTTTCCATTTGCCAAGTGATCAGTTTGCCGTTCGTAATGATCATTTCGTCCTCGCTTTCCTGAGAATAGGATCGTTTGAATCTTTATGGTGAAGATTTCTTCGAGAGTTGCTGCTTTTCACACCATGACCCGAAGGGCGCGAAGATTACTTTCCGATTTCTTGATGTCTTTGTGTTTGGCTTTCAGTTTTCTCACTCCAAGACACGGAGAACACCAACACGTATTTACTTGTAAAGCGCTTTTAGCCACCGATTCAAGCTTAATCGAACACCGTGGGCAGTGAAGGGTCGGCGTGCGCTTGGAAGGCATCAGCAATATGGCGCGGCAATGTGCGCTCCCCCGAGAGCACAGAAGGGATCTCACCTTCACCGAAGAAAGCCACTTCGCTGGTTTCGTGACTAGGAGTTGGCTTTCCTTCAATTATGTCGCACAGAAAAACGATCTTGAAGGCGTGGAACAGCTCCAAGGGTCCCACTCGATTGGCATCATAAACGCCGATAACCTTGCGCGCCTTGACGCGAAAACCGGCTTCCTCGAAAGCCTCCCGCTCCGCAGCTTCCGAGGGGACATCTCCGACATCTGCCCAGCCGCCGGGCATGGTCCAACCGCCATCCGCTGTCTCGCGCACCAAGAGCAAACGATCATCCTGAAATATTGCCGCGCGGACATCCACGCGCGGTGTGGCATAGCCAACAGGCTCACGAAACAGGCAAAAAACTTTCTCGTAGTTCAATCCTGCTGCTTCACTGACCATCTCAGCGGCAATCTCTATCAGCCGTTGGTATCTTTGGCGGTTATATTCATCGGTCGAGTAATGGTAACCGGTCTGGGCGAGGGCTTGAATTTCCCGCGCCCATTGCAACCAACGCGGCAGTTCAGGCATGGGTCAGCTCTCGCACAATTACTTCTTGATCGACAGGCAAACGGTCAATGCGCACACCGACGGCGTTGTAAATGGCGTTGGTGATCGCTGGGGTGGTGGGAATGCTGACAATTTCTCCAACGCCTTTGGCACCATACGGGCCGGCCTCAACGGGGTGTTCGACTGCATAAGCAGTGATTTTGGGGGTTAGTACAATAGAAGGCATTCGATACCGTGCCAGCCGATCGGTGAAAACGACCCCATTTTCGACAATGAAATGTTCGGTGAGGGCATTACCAATGCCCATCATAATGCCCCCCTCGAATTGTCCTTGCAATCCAAGGGGATTGATCACTTTGCCAACGTCAAAGGCAGAAATTACTTCAAGGACGCTCACTTCGCCGGTTAAAGTGTTGACTTCCACTTCGGCAGCCTGAGCAGCAAAGGAGAAAGCAAAGTGCATATCTCCGCCAGTGCCGAGGGGTTGAGTCTTGGGTGCCCAATATTCGTAAAAAGCTTTGGGAGTACGCCCTTCCTGACGGACGATCTTGGCTACTTCGCTGAGCGTTAAGCTGTGTCCATTGACTTGGGCTAAACCCTCGACAAAGCGGATGCGGTCGGGGGGGATGTCGAACTTCTCAGCCAACGAGGCGGCTAGAGCTTCCCGCAATGATTTGGCTGCGTAGCGAGCAGCGTTGCCGGTCACAAAGGTTTGGCGAGAAGCCGTGGTAGGACCGCCATCGGGTGTCAGGTCGGTGTCCATCACCAGCACACGCACGCGTTCAGGGGGGAGGGCGAACTCCTCAGCAACGATCATACGCAAGACGGTAACCAAGCCTTGTCCCAGTTCCGCGGAAGCAGTGCGCACCTCCAGAGAACCATCTTCGTGGAGCTCAACCTCCGCTCCTGCTTTGTCCGGCGCGCCGCCACCTAAGCCGGTGTTTTTATAGGCAACCGCAAAACCCCATGCCCGCCTGAGGTGCGGTTGTCCATCCACGATGCGAGCCGCAAAGGGTTGATCCCCTGCCCGCTGTTTGAGTTCTTTGGCGACGATTTCGATGCAATCTAATAACCCCACGCTTTCCCGCAGGATCTGCCCGGTATTGGTGACACTTCCAACGCGCAGGGCATTGAGCCGGCGCAACTCGATTGGGTCAATCTGCAGGGTGTGGGCAAGCATATCCATCATGCTTTCGATCGCAAAAGCTGACTGG
This sequence comes from uncultured Anaerolineae bacterium, assembly GCA_937129505.1. Lineage (GTDB taxonomy): Bacteria > Chloroflexota > Anaerolineae > Anaerolineales > UBA4823 > NAK19. The sequence continues at coordinate 14,712 of CAKZNJ010000105.1, forward strand.
GTAACCCCAAAGCCGCGAAAAGCACCCGCAGGGGGGTTATTGGTGTACATGGCATAACAATCGGCGCGCGCATGGGGAACTTCGTAGGGGCCTGAGGAGTGGGTCGTGGCGCGAGTCAGCACTTTTTCCCCCAGCGAAGCATAAGCACCGGTATCGCCATACAGTTCCGTTTCCACGGCTGTCAAGCGACCATCGCGTTTGGCGCCCGTTTTGACGCGAATCTGGGTAGCGTGACGTTTGGGATGAACCAAGAGGCTCTCATGACGGTCAAAGAGCAATTTCACCGGTCGCCCGGTGGCATGGGCGAGCAGGGCAGCGTGAATCTGTCCGGCAATATCTTCCTTGCCGCCGAAGCCTCCGCCCATCAATTGCCCAATGACATGTACCCGCTCATCTTCCCATCCCAAAGCGCGCGCAACCTGATTGCGATCGGCGTAAGGGATTTGCGAGCCAACATAAATTTCCATGCGTCCATCGGGCGTGGGGCGGGCGATGCTGCATTCTGGTTCCATAAAGGCATGATCGGTAATGGCGGTATGAAAGGTATGTTCAAGGATCAAATCCGCTTCTGCGAACCCTTGTTCCATATCGCCTTTACGGACTTTGATATGTTTGAGCAGATTGCCATTGGGGTGCAATTGTGGGGCATCGGGCTGACGGGCGCGCACCGGGTCGGCAATCACTTCTTGCAGTTCATACTCTGTTTCAATCAAGTCCAAGGCTTGGGTGGCGATTTCGCGGCTCTCAGCAGCGACAATCGCTACAGCATCGCCGACATAGCGCACTCGTTCGCCAATTCCCACCATGATCGGCCAGTCAAAGATCACCAAACCGTGATTCTTCTCCCCCGGAATGTCCGCTGCAGTGAGCACAGCTTGAACGCCGGGCAAGGCACGGGCTTTTTCGACATCGAGACGTTTGAGAATGGCGTGGGGGACCATCGCCCGTTTGACCCGCGCATGCAACATACCGGGAAATTTTAGGTCATCGGTGAACTTGGCTGTGCCGCTAACTTTTTCAACCGCGTCAGGGCGGGGCTGGAGAGTGCCCACTACTTGCAACGGAGGAAGGGGCGTGCCGCTTTTGGAAACCACTGGTGCCACAACAGGAGACAGGGGTTCTTCGCCCCGCAGTCGTCGCGCAGCCGATTGGACTGCGCGTAAGATGGACGGGTAGCCCGCACAACGGCATAAAGTGTCCTTAAGAGCATGGCGTATCTCCTGCTCGCTGGGATCGGGATTGCTTTGCAGCAGGGCATAAGCCGTC
>CAKZNJ010000106.1 GCA_937129505.1 uncultured Anaerolineae bacterium
CTGTGGGGGAAGGGCTGGGGATGAGGGCTGCGATGAGGGAATAAAAGGCAAGCGAAGCGGGCAAGCTCCCTTCCCCCTGTGGGGGAAGGGCAGGGAAGGAGGGCTGCGATGAGGGAATAAAAGGCAAGCGAAGGGGATCTGATCAGCCTTTGATTAAGGTTTTGATTAACAAGACTTTACACCATTAATTTAAAAAAACAGCCGAATGAAGATAAAATGAGAGGGTTGATTTCTTGATTAAGAGATCAACGTATTTGCGGAGCTGATCGAGATCATCGAGAATGAACAGGGCATCTCCGATAGATTGCCGCAAGCCATATTCGTTTGCTTGCTTTCCCTAGGCGGTTGAAAGCAGGTCAAGCGCTTGATAAAATAAGTTGAAACAGATGAAAAACGCTTATTGGCGCGGTAAATATACCCTGATCAGCGGCGGCTCGAGCGGAATCGGGCTTGCCTTAGCGCGGGCTTTAGCCGCACAGGGGGCACATGTTTGGTTAGTCGCCCGCCGCCCTCCCTTGTTGGAAAGTGCTTACCAGCAAGTCAAATCGCAGGCAAGTTCAACTTCTCAATCGTTCGGTTTTACCTCCGCCGATTTGAGCGATCCTGATGGCGCTCAAAAAGCTGCTGCAGAAGCCCTCGCCAATTTCGGCCGAGTGGATATCCTGATCAACTCGGTTGGAGCGGCGCATCCCGGTTATGTGCAGGAATTACCATTGGACATTTTTCAATGGATGATGGCTGCCAACTATTTCGCCCCTGTCCATTTGACCAAGTCGCTGTTGCCAGCCATGATTGCCCAGCGGACAGGGCATATCATCAATATCGCTTCCGCTGCTGCTTTGCTAGGTGTGTTTGGCTACTCGGCTTATGGGGCATCTAAAGCTGCCTTGGTGGGGTTTACGGAGGTCTTGCGCGCAGAGATGAAGCGCTATAACCTTCGGGTTTCGATTGTTTTTCCACCGGATACAGAAACACCCCAGCTTGAATACGAAAATCGCTTTAAACCCCCCGAGACAAAGGCGATTTCAAGCAACGCCTCCCATCTCACAGCCGATCAAGTTGCTCATGCCATCCTGAAACAGGCTGCCCAAGGGCGGTATGCAATCTATCCTTCCTTGGAGGTGCGCCTGATTGCCTGGCTGGTAAAACTCCTGCCGCAACCGCTGGTTTTCGCCATTCTCGATTCATTAGCTCGCAAAGGTCAAGAATTTGGAGGATAAGATGGATATCTTTGAAAAATGTACCCAATTTACCATTGTCCGAGAAGCGATCGAAGGCGGTTATTATCCCTATTTTATTCCCCTTTCGGAGAATGAAGGCAGCGAGGTGATGTACGGGAACCATCGGCTGATTATGTGCGGCTCGAACAACTATCTGGGATTGACCACCCATCCCAAAGTGAAGGAAGCCGCTATAGAAGCCATCCGTCGTTACGGCACCAGTTGTACCGGTTCGCGCTTCCTTAATGGCAATTTAGAACTTCACGAACGCTTAGAGCAAGAATTGGCGCAATGGGTGGGTAAACCCGCCGCCCTGGTCTTTTCTACCGGAATGCAAACCAACCTTGGTACGATCAGCGCCTTGGTCGATCGCTCGGATGTAGTCATTCTAGATAAATACGATCATGCCAGCATTGTCGATGGAGCACGGCTGGCTTGGGGAGAGACCAAGCGATTTCGGCATAACGACCTGGACGATTTGGGGCGAGTTCTAAGGTCGATCGCGGCTGAAAAGGGTAAATTGATCGTGGTTGACGGTGTCTACAGCATGGAGGGGGATATTGCCCCTTTGCCGCAGTTGATCCAA
>CAKZNJ010000107.1 GCA_937129505.1 uncultured Anaerolineae bacterium
ATTGAACGCTCAACCAAGGTATGGGATTCTCTCCCCGAGGCAGCCTGTCCATGAAAGATCAGCCAGACCAACCCCAAAGTCAGAGCAAATAGCAACGCAAGCCGCCGCAAGAGAATTCTCATCCTCGTCATCTAAACCTTTCAGGTCAATTTATCCCCAACGCAAAGCAGGGGTTTTCACCGGTGCATCCCAAAAGCGCCGGAGTTCTTCATCCATCTTAAGCAAGGTGATCGAGCAGCCCGCCATCTCCAAACTGGTAATGTAGGGGCCAATTAAGTTGCGCACCACCCTCAGCCCATGCTGCTCTGCAAAGCGATGAGCTTTGCGGTATACGATGTAAAGTTCAATGAGCGGTGTCCCTCCCATACTGTTCACAAACAGTAGAACATCATCGCCGCTCTTGAAGGGCAAATCGCTCACGATTGGCTCCATCAGCATTTCGACAATTTCATCAGCGCTTTTGAGAGGTAAACGAGTGCGGCCGGGCTCGCCATGAATGCCTATGCCGATCTCCATTTGATCTTCAGGCAAGTCAAAGGTGGGTTTACCGACATGAGGCACCGTGCAAGAAGTCAAAGCCATGCCCATACTCCGTCCCCACCCATTTACTTTGCGGCACAAATCAGCCAATTGAGACAATGAATAGCCCGTCTCCGCCGCACCGCCGCAAATCTTCTCTGCCAAGACTGTCGTGCCAACCCCGCGTCGCCCTGCGGTATAGAGGCTATTCTGCACCGCTACATCGTCATCAATTACGACGCTTTGCACTTCCATCCCTTCCGCCATAGCGAGGTCGGCCGCCATTTCGAAATTCATCACATCACCGGTGTAATTCTTCACAATAAACAACACCCCCTTTCCGCTGCTCACTACCTTGGCCGCTTCGAGCATCTGGTCAGGAGTTGGCGAAGTGAAAACCGCACCCGGACAAGCGGCGTCCAACATGCCTACGCCCACAAATCCACCATGCATCGGTTCGTGCCCTGAACCGCCCCCTGAGACGAGAGCAACTTTTCCCCGCACAGGCGCATCGGCGCGGTAGATAAAATTGGGTTCAAAATGGACTTTAACCAGATCGGGATGAGCAAGAGCAATGCCTTCTAGCTCCTCGCGCACGACATAATCGGGATGGTTGATCAGTTTTTTCATCAAAAGCCTCCTCAGCTTCGGGAATCTCACGATAAGACACCCTATCGTCTAAAGGTATTATAGTAGTTTTTATAGCGTCTCTGCTTCTCTCTGACAAACACAATACAACCTAAAAAAAACCAGATTTCACTTCTTCTCCCTGAATACCTCTTAAGTATTATTTACTTCCCGTCCTATTCTGACTAAAATCTGGATTAGTGGTATGACCATTAAACCAGCTCAACTAGAGAAATGACGATTAAACCCATTACCTACAAAACACTTGCTGAAATTGCCGCCGGGAAACTAGCTGCCTCCATTATTGACGGCAGCCTAAAAGCTGGTGAACAACTCAGCTCGGAGAGGACACTGATCCAACAGTTGGGGATTAGCCGTTCAACGCTCCGAGAAGCCTTAAAAATGCTGGCAGATAGCAAACTGATCGAAGCAAAACCCGGCGTAGGATGGTTTGTCCAACCTCTCAACGAGAACAACACTGCCAAGGCGCATGAATTGGCTGCCTTGGGGCGTGAAGAGTCTGCCCCTTCCGAACCCAAATCGGCAAGCAAAGAGGTACCCACACGCCCCAGATACCTGCCTGTAGCACCAGAGAAACCCCTGCAAATCCCTAATCTTAAAACCGATCGTTTGGGTACTTTCAATTTTATTTCCTGGTGGGAGCGGGATAAGGTCTCAAATGCAAAGGTCTTGGTTGTCGGTGCAGGTGCACTGGGGAATGAAGTCGTAAAAAACCTCGCCCTCATGGGAGTTGGATACATTTACATCATAGATTTTGACACCATCGAAGCAGCCAATCTAAGCCGCTCACCCCTCTTTCGCGAAAGTGATTCAGGGCGGAGCAAGGCAATGATTGTTGCCGCTCGCGCGAAGGAATTGAATCCCAACATCCACGTCCAATACTTGAATGGCGATGTCACCACCCAACTCGGCTTAGGAGTCATCCGCCGCATGGACGTTCTTATCGGCTGTCTAGATAATCGCGAAGCTCGCTTAGCCCTGAATCGCTTTGCTTATTGGATGAACAAGCCATGGGTGGATGGGGCTATTCAAGAACTGCTCGGGTTGGTGAGAGTGTTTGTGCCTGGTCAGGGGGCTTGTTTTGAATGTACTCTCACCGAACAAGCGCGCCGAGATTTAGCCGTGCGCTATTCCTGCCCCTTACTGGCTAGGCAGAATATTCTGCTTGGTAAAGTCCCTACCACCCCAACCATCGCTTCTATCATCGGAGCGATGCAAGCCCAAGAAGCACTAAAACTAATCCATGGTTTACCGGTCGAGGCTGGTAAGGTTATTCATTACAACGGCATGGTCAATGAAATGCACACCAGTGCTTATGTCGCCAAACAAGACTGTGAAAGTCATTGGATCTATGGAGAGGTTACTGAACTGCCGTTGCGAGTGGAGACCCTCACGGCAAAAGACCTTTTGAACATAGCCAAAGCTGATTTGGGCGAGGATGCAGTTGTCGAACTTGACCAAGAGGTGATTTTGTCGCTGGTATGTCCCCGCTGCCAGATTCAAGAGGAAGTGTTGCGTCCTATCTCAGAAGTAAGCTTTGAAGCCGCCCACTGCCCAGTGTGTGGGACTTTGCGTGATACTCAAATGACGCACTTAATTACGCCAAATGAACCCTTTTTACATCGCACGCTTGCCAGCTTGGGCGTTCCCCCCTTACATATCCTGCGCGCTTACAACGATCAAGAATATCGGTTCTACGAGTTCAGCGGAG
>CAKZNJ010000108.1 GCA_937129505.1 uncultured Anaerolineae bacterium
GGAGAGTTTATGCAGAAGACAGTCGTTGCGGGAGCACTAGGCGAGTGTGTTCACGTTGCCGGGGTAACCCGCTTTTTGCGCTTAGCAGAGAAGGCAGGTTGGCGGGCAGTCTTTTTAGGACCGGCAGTTTCAATTGACGATTTTCTAAAAGCTGTGAAAGCAGAGGGGGCAGATTTAGTCGGCGTCTCTTATCGGCTGACACCTGAGACGGGTGAGCGGTTGTTGGCGGAATTTTCAGAGCGAGCAGATGAATTGCGCTCCAAGGGAGTTCACTTTCTCTTTGCAGGCACGCCGCCACTCGCTGAACGGGCTGCCAAAATCGGCTTCTTTGAAAAAGTCTTTTACGGTGACGAGGCGGAGGAGGAAACCTTTGCTTTCTTGAAGGGGTCTTCTTCGACCCAAACTGGCAAAGAGGATTTTCCTCAGGAAACTGTAGCTAGAATTCTCTGGAAGGCGCCATTTCCGCTAATTCGTCATCATTTTGGCTTGCCCACTCTGGAGGAGACCCTTGAGGGAATCCGCAAGATTGCTGAAGCGAAGGTTTTGGATGTTATTTCGCTGGGGGTTGATCAGGACGCACAGGAGAATTTTTTCCATCCTGAGCGTCAGGACCCGCGGCGAAAAGGAGCCGGCGGGGTGCCGGTGCGCTCCGCGGACGATTATCGTACCCTGTATCAAGCCAGCCGTTGCGGCAATTACCCCCTGATGCGCACTTATTCAGGGACAGATGATTTTATCGCCTTAGCTGAAATTTACCTGGAAACCATCAACAATGCTTGGTGTGCTATTCCTTTGTTTTGGTTCAATCAAATGGATGGCAGGGGACCTTGGGACTTGGAAGGATCGATCCGTCAGCATCAGGATGTGATGCAGTGGTATGGAGAACGAGGAATCCCTGTCGAGTTAAATGAACCGCATCATTGGGGAATGCGCGATGCTTCAGATGTCGTTTATGTTGTCTCTGCCTATCTAGCAGCGTATAATGCGAAAGCATTTGGCGTGAAGGACTATATCGCTCAAATGATGTTCAACAGTCCACCGGATGTCTCAGATGCGATGGATTTGGCGAAGATGCTGGCAATTCTGGCGATGATCGAACCGTTGCAAGATGAACATTTTCGCATCTGGAAGCAGACGCGCAGCGGTTTGTTGAGTTTTCCTCTGGACATAGACGCCGCTAAGGCTCATCTAGCGTCCAGTGTTTATGTGCAAATGGCACTTCATCCGCACATTGTGCATGTGGTCGGGTTTAATGAAGCCGACCATGCTGCTACTGCCGAGGACGTGATCACTTCTTGTAAGATGGCTCGTCAGGTAATTCAAAATGCCTTGCGCGGTCAGGCAGAGATGAGCGCTGATCCCCAAATTAGAGAACGGGTAGAGGAATTGATCGAGCAAGCCAACATCACCCTCAGTGCTATTCGACAGCTTGCTGCTCCTTCGGTGGCAGATCCGCTGATCGACGCGGCAACATTGGCGAAGGCGGTGCAAGTTGGGATTTTGGATGCGCCGCAGTTGAAAAATAATCCCTTTGCCGCCGGGAGATCCGTCACCCGAATCGATCGGCGGGGGGCGTGTAATGAAGTTGATCCACAAAACGGAGATGCAATTGATGAAAAGCACCGCATTGAACGTTTATTAAAAACAAACCATTCCTAAGGAGGTACGGTCATGACTCAAGCCAATCGTTACGCAGTCCTAGGCGCAGGACACGGGGGAAAGGCAATGGCAGCTCACTTGGCATTAATGGGCTTCGAGGTCGCCCTATGGAACCGCACGCCAGAAAACATCTATGTCATCAAGGAGCGAGGGGGAATTGAATTGGAAGGTCCAGAGCGTTTGCCTACAGGTTTTAGCCAGCTAGCATTGGTGACATCGGATATTGCCGAAGTGCTAGAGTTTGCGGATGTGCTGATGGTGGTTGTGCCGTCATCTGCCCATGCCGATATAGCCCGATGGGCAGCGCCTTATTTGAAAGATTGCCATATCGTTGTCCTAAATCCCGGACGTACGTTGGGAGCGGTGGAATTTGAACGGGTTATCCGTCAGAATGGCTGTAAAACCCAACCCCTAATTGCGGAAACAGAGACACTCATTTATGCCAGTCGTTCGGACGGACCGGCTCAAGCACGCATATTCAGCGTCAAGGAAACGGTACCGCTTGCAGCCTTGCCAGCTAGCCGAACTCATGAAGTCCTGGCAGCATTACACGCTGCTTATCCCCAATTTATTGATGGCATCAGTGTATTACATACCGGTTTGAACAATATGGGCGCCATCTTTCATCCCGCTTTGACCTTGTTGAATGCCGGTCGAATTGAGTCAACTCGCGGGGACTTTCAATTTTACATCGAGGGAGTCACCCCCTCGGTGGCAAGGGTACTAGAAGTATTGGATCGCGAACGAGTGACCGTGGCTTCTGCGGTTGGCATACGCGCCCGTACAGCATTGGAATGGTTGAAGATGGCCTACGACGCCACAGGAAATGACCTGTACGAGGCGATCCACAATCAACCAGGCTATTATGGGATCAAAGCGCCAGCGCTCTTGAATCACCGCTATATTACCGAGGATGTACCGATGAGTTTGGTGCCGATTGCCTCATTGGGGCAACAATACGGCGTTTCGGTGCGCGGCATTGACGCCATCATCCGTTTGGCTTGTATCATTCACCGCACCGATTACTGGCGTCGAGGCCGAACCACCGAGAGCTTGGGAATTCGCGACTTAAGCGTGGGCGAATTGACCCAGTATGTAATGGAAGGCGAAAAATAATCTTGCTTGTCTAGGGCGAAGCCATCCAGACAAAAGCGTTTTGGAACTGGCAGGTAATGTCACCGCTTCCCGCATAGGCGATGAGATAGATAAACCCTTCCTGTAAATTGGCACCGCCTTCCTTATAACGGGATCGATACAGTTGGTATTTCTCGAGAGCCTCTTGTTTCATCTTATTATAGGCATCGAGCTCGTATTTGTATTCTGCCAATTCGTCGGGATCGTTGCTGGTTGGTGGAGCAGGAGGCGGTGGAAAGACGGGCGGCTTGGGAGCAGCGGTTGGATCAAGCGTATCCAAAAGGATGCCATGGGTGAAGAGTTGGAGGGAATTTTCTTTTAGCACGACCGAGATGCGATTGGTCACGCCGTTTTGCCAATCGAATTGGGGATCGTAAACAACCGGATAGACTTCCTTGCGGTTGATCGTCAAGCCCTCGTTGTGTACTTCAAAAGCTAAATATCCGCCATATTCACGCATTGCAACGACAGCATATTGGTTCGGTTTGCCGCCGCTGCCACTGGAACGAAAAGCAAAGCCGCAGCCCGCATCACCAAAGCGCGAATTCCATTGAATATCGGCTTGGATGGCTAGATTGCGTCCAACCACGCCGGGGAATTGATCGGCGTAAAAATATTGCTTAAAGCCATTACCTTGGAGTGTGACAGTTGAATCGGCGAGGTAGATTTGTCCCTCAAAGGGTATCACGCCCAAGCCGGATAAGGCGATTTCATAAGGTTCTAAGGCAGCTTTAGTCGCTTTGAGGATCTCCGCCGCTTGCTGGGTTTCTTGGGCGGCCACTTCGGTCGCTTGGGCGTCTAAAGCGGATTGTGTTTCCTGCGCAACTGCCGTCTGAGCGGCAAAATCTACAGTTGCGGTAGGAGGCTCTGCCGAGGTTGCCGAGGGTTCTGGTGTGGGGGTTGAACCCGCTGGAAACAAGTTGGCAGTTGAACATGCCAAAATGGTCAAAGCGATCAAGAGCAGGGTGAACCATTTTGGGCTGAGGGGCGATTGTGTTTTCATAGTTTTCCTTCCATACTCAAATATTCGAGATTATACCTATCTAGGGGCTGCCATACAAAGGGATACGAGCGTCATTGATCATCGCTGCGGCATCAGAGCAGAGAAAGAAAATTGTGTCGCTGATCTCTTCAGGGGTGGTCCAAGTGGCGGTTTTTGGAGATGAATCTCTCTGACGCATCCCTTGGGTATCGATGGTGTTTACACGCAGAATATTGGCTGTGATCGAACTGCCTTTTGTCTCCTGAGCAAGAGCCAACAACAAGGTCTCTTGAGCAGCTTTGGCAATTGCATAAGGAGCGCGTTTGGCAGGCGGCAAGGCTGCCGAAGGTGAGCTGACGATTAAAATTCTTCCGTGGGGCGATTGGCGCAGAAGGGGTAGAAAAGCATGTACCAGATAAAGGGTTGTCCAGAAGTGTTGGTTTAACATGGTGGCATAGTCGTTTGGCTCGAATTCGTCAATGAGCCTTCCTCCCATCCAGCCGCCGATCAAATTGATTAATACATCGCATCGCTGGAACTCTTGCCTGACTAGAGCAGCTGCGGCTTGGGCTGCTTCCCTTTCGCAAAAGTCAAACGCTGCGATGATACCTTGGGCGGGTGAAAGAGCCAACTCGTCTCTGAGATCAGAGAGTTTTGCCATATCTCTTGAAAACAGGGCTAGCTTAACTTTGTCGGTTAGAAAACGGCGCGCAAGCGCTTTGCCCGTGGGGCTGGTTGCACCCGCTATAACGACCACTCTTTCCTTACTATCCATAGGCGCTTAATCCTTGTCTGCTTCACTCGAGTCTATTGACATTCCTTCGATCAAGGGCAAGTCTATTTGCTCAATGAAATGCCGTTTCCCGTTTGGATCGATGATATGTCCTGATTTTAGAGCTTTCGTTTTTAAGTAGAACTCGTTGTATGGATTGGGTAGGATGACTAAAGGAATGCGCTCTGTGATTCGGATGCCATAACGTCTCAGTTCTTCGATTTTTCTGGGGTTATTGGTCATCAGGCGAATGGATCTGACTTTGAGCGAATCAAGCATGTGCGCGGCGATCCAGTACTCCCGCTCATCATCGCGAAAACCCAATGCCAGATTGGCTTCGACAGTATCCAATCCATGATCTTGTAAGCTGTAAGCGCGAATTTTATTGATAAAGCCAATTCCCCGTCCTTCTTGTCTTAGATAAAGAAGAATGCCGTTTTCCATCTTGCCGATGGTTGTCAGGGCTGTTTCCAATTGGTCGCGACAATCACAACGCAAGGAGCCGAAGACATCACCCGTGAGACATTCAGAATGAAGGCGGACTGGGACGTTCTCTGTGCCGATAACGTCCCCGTGCACCAAGGCGGCATGTTCTTTGCCGTCTTTGTTATTGTAAAAGGCGACGATATGGAAATTGCCAAAGCGGCTGGGCAGTTCGGCAATAGCTACGATGCGCACGCAGATTTGATCGGGTCCGTACCCATCGCAGCAATGTTCGTGGTCCTCATTGATCAGTTCCTTAATTTGTTGGGGAGTAAAAGACATATTGCCTCCAAGACCATAAAAACCCTCTCCGATGCATATCAGACTATGAAGAATTTTCAACGAATGAGGTAGGTATTAGGGAAGAAATGGCTGAGGGGATGTCTTTCTTGATATGGAAACGTAACACCCTTCGGCCATGGTTTAGCAAAGCTTGTTGATCACCAAGCGCCTGGGCAAGTTTCAAAGTCCCGAAGCTGATGCTGGAATGCGGTGAAGCGACTTCATCGGGAATTGGCAGGTCGGTCACTTGCGGAGCGCAGGTGAATTGGAGAAAATAGCCTTCACCAGCATCTCCTTTGTGTAGCTGGCCGGTTGAATGTAAGTAGCGTGGCCCATACCCAAGGGTGACAGCGCAGCGCGTTTGACGGCGCAAAGCCTGTCGAAGGAATTGAAGGGATTGGTTTACCTCGCTGGTTTCAGGCAAATAAGCTTGGATGGCAATGTATGCGCTAGGGGAAGCATCTTGCAGAAAGCTATGCAACGCTGCTTGAGGGGTTGGCGCACCATCACTGCCGAACACCTCAATTGAGTCGGTTTCCAAATCCGGTTTTCGGGTGGAAAGTTTGCCGCTTTCTTTGAATGCAGCAACGAATTGACGAGTGAGCGCTTTGGTTTCTTCTACATTGGGCTGGTCGAATGGGTTGACGCCGATGAGATGGCAAGCGATAGCCGTTGCCATCTCCCAATAAAAGAATTGCTCCGCAAGATTATATCGTCCCGCTAACGAAATGGTCAGAATTGGATAGCCGCGCTCTTGCAGGGCAATCGTTAGGTCATCTAACTCTGGTTCGCCATCCAACCGCAGATAAACAAAGAGGCGATCTAATCCGTATTCTTCTGGCTTACCCATTGGCTCACCTACAACGGGCAGTATTCCTTTCCCCGATTTACCGCTGCTTTCGGCGATCAGTTGTTCAACCCAATCCCCAAAACTCTCCAAACTGGGTGAAGCAAGGAAGGTTACCTTATCTATGCCATGCTCAGCCATTGCGCCAAGTGTTGCCCCCAACATGGCAGCGGGATTCTGGCACTCTGGAAAGAGGCTTTCCACTTGGCTTATCTGGACAGCATGAGCGGCTTGCTCAAGCAGGGTGTGCAAATCGACCCCAACGAGGGCTGCGGGCACCATGCCGAACAGGGAAAGAGCTGAGTAGCGTCCGCCGATGTTCGGGTCGTTTAGGAAGAGAGCGCGAAAGCGCAGGTTTTCCGCTATTTCAGCAAGCGTGCTGCCCGGATCGGTGATGGCGATAAAGTGACCACCAACTTCGTTTTGACTTAATTCACTTCGGCAACGATTGTAGAAATATCGGAAAAGAGAGAATGTTTCTACAGTGCCGCCCGATTTGGTGGAGACGATAAAAATTGTCTTGGTGTAGTCTAACTGCTGTTCGACAGCTGCAATGGTGTCGGGGTCTGTGGTGTCGAGGACATGCAGGTCGAGAAAAATTTTTTGAACACCAAAGACTCGGCGAAACACTCGCGGGGCGAGACTAGAGCCCCCCATGCCTAGCAAAACAGCTTGGCGGTAATTCTCCTTTTGGAGACCTTTTACGAAAGCATTGAGCTGGTGCAGGCGCGCTGGGATCCATTCTGTGCAATGTAACCAACCAAGCCGATTGCTGATTTCCGTGGGCTCAGAACTCCACAGCGTGTGATCGTGCGCCCAAAGGCGAGAGATAACGCGTTCACGTTGTAGCTTTTGGAGGGTTTGGGTAATCCATTCGTTATGTTGGGCATTCATATCCCTATTGTAAAACAAAATCTGAGGGGAAAAGAGCGACTCTTTAGAAAAGTGATCCGGCCTCGCGAAAGGGAAATAGATTTATTTCCGTAAAAAGAGTTAGGAGCATTATTTTTTTTGATAAAGTGATCAAAAATCAATTGCGTTGCGTCGCATCCACAATTAGGATGTTCAGCGGACGAATTTTTCAAACTTGCAAGACTGTAAGTTTATCTAAAGCAACAATCGTATAGAATATTATAAAATGTCAACTTTCGATGTGAGGTAAGTCGGAGAGAAGCCCTTGATTTTTATGGTATCGCATATCGTTTGAAGGGAGAAGTTGCAATGGAGGATGAAAAACCCATTAATTTGAGAGTCGGCATAACGATCTATCCTTATCATGAAGTAGTTATTCAACAAGTTTTGGAAAATCTTCTTGAAAATTGTCCTGCTAATTTTATCCTGCTGGCTGATACAAGCGGGCAACTAATTACCTTACTAGGCAATCGGGGCAATACGGATCCGGTTTCTTTGGCTTCTCTTATTGCTGGCGATCTAATAGCAAGTCAGGAAATCGCCCGCAAGACTGGACAATATCAAGATTGTCAATTGGTAATGCGTGAAGGCAAACAAATGAATTCGTTTATATCTGAAATCGGGCGGTTTATGGTTTTGTTTGTACAAGTGCCTTCGAACGTGCCTATTGGTTGGGCTAGGTTATTGATTATTGAGGCGAGTCAAAAAATTAATACGATAATCTCTACACCTCCGCCCCATTTCGATAAATCTGACGCGGGGACTTATTCTATACCTGAAAAGAAAACCATAGATGACGCTCTTAGTTCATTGTGGAAAACATAGGCTCTATGTATATTAACTGGTCAAGAAGGGAGCTTAACCTAAAAATTGTCTACTACGGGCCCTCTCTGAGTGGGAAGACGACCAATTTGGAGGTCATCCATAAAAACGTGGATCCGTCACGTTGTAGTGAGCTGGTCTCATTGAAGACCCATGAGGATCGAACTCTCTTTTTCGATTTTATTCAACTTGATTTAGGTCAGGTTGGTACCTTGACTCCCAAAATACACTTGTACACAGTGCCGGGACAATCTTATTATGAGTCGAGCCGTAAAATAGTTTTGAAAGGAGCAGATGGGGTGGTTTTCGTTGCCGATTCGTCAGCAGAACGATTAGACTATAATCTGCAGGCGTGGAACGAATTGGCTATTCACCTAACCGAAAATAATCTTTCCATTGAAACGATCCCTCTGGTAATTCAATTCAACAAGCAAGATTTACCAAATGCTCTCCCTTCAGAAATCCTAAGGAAATCTATCGGACTAAATAACCATCTGGGAATCAAAGCAATTGCAATTCAGGGAATTGGTGTATTTGAGACCTTAAAGGCTATTACCTCGTCTGTCTTTGCGCAGATCCAAAATGAACTAAATTAGAAATATGACCTCAAGAGGACAGAAGCATGTCACCTACAGTATTATCCACAGGAATTAATGAGATCAGGGAAATTCTGACAACCCTAAACAACGAAGGTCAGTTTGCACTATCAGTGTTGACTGATGGAGAGGGATTACCGATTGCTGCTGCCTCAAAGGATGGAGTTGATCCTGAACGGCACTCTGCAAATGTAGCCATGATACAAAATACAATTAACTCACTTGTCAGCCGGATTGGTCTGGCTAAGCTCGGTGAAATTGCTATTAATGATGTCGAAGGACGCAAATTGGTTTGCAAACCAATTTACCTTGAAGGGAAACATTTGATCCTTGCTATCCTATTGCCTAAAAAAGCAACAAGATATCGGAAGTTGTTAAATCAGGCTAGCTCGAGGATCAAGCTCGTTTGGGATAAAAATTGGCAATAAGATATGTAGGCTATGAAGGGTAACTTACGCGATATTGGCTTAGCTGATTTGATCCAACAAAATTGCTTGGATCATAAAACAGCAAAGTTGACTGTTAAGAACAACCAGATGCTGGCTGAAATTTATTTTAAAGACGGCCAAGTTGTTCATGCGCAAATGAACAATCAAGTTGGCGAGCCAGTAATTTATCCGCTGCTAACTTGGCAAGAAGGTGAATTTGAACTTCAGACGGGCAAAGAAGCTCCAACTACTACTGTTAATCGCTCTTGGTCAGCAATTTTGATTGAAGGTGCAAGATTGATCGATGAGAAAAGGGCTGAAGCTGGGGCTAATACAGCTAAGACAACAAACTACTTAGATCAACTTTCCTCGCTTCAAGAGCTATTGGCAAATCTTAGTCAAGAAGTAAGCGGTTATATGGCAAGCGCAGTCGCCAGCATTTCAGGAGCGTGTCTCGCATTTCATTCTACTTCTTTCGTTAATCCTTCAATAGCAATCCCCTCCCTAACGCTATTACTTAAGATGGTAACATCGACGGTGGATAGAGTCGCAGGCGGCACATTTGAAGATGAAATCATCGTGACGGAAAGAGCTTATATCCTGGTTCGTGCTCTCTCACAAGGGCGTTTTTATTTGGTACTGGTCGCCGATCGAAAAAATGCCAGCATGGGTAACATGCGCTTAGCCGCCAAAAGCTATACTCATGAGATAAATCTTGAAGATCAACCCGTTGTTCAATCTTGTGTTCATATCTCCATTTGTCCAGTGTATTCCCGAAAGGTTAAAGTCAAAGATCCTGTTTATAATGATATTGTTGCGAAGTATTGTCAGGCAAAATTTGAAGATTGTGAAATTTTCTATCTCATTGATGACGTCATCCGTTCTGGAGTGCCTCTGAGTATGTATTTGGGTGAAATTCAAAGCATGGTTCCCAAAGGATAAGGCGGCTTAAAGCCAAAAAATTAAATTTCGGAGCTTTTCGATGCCAAAGATTAAAGACTTGCTCGATGAGGTACATGCTGAAGTAGGCGCTGATTTCGTGGCGACCGTTATAGCTGGACAGGACGGTTTACCGGTTGCTGAAAAGTCAATTAACGGAGAATTCGATCATGCGATCGCAGCAGCCAATTTCGTCAACATTATAAAGCTTGCAGGCGAAGTTGGCGAGAAAATGGGACTGGGCAAATTAGCCGATAATCTGATCATCACCGACAAATATGCGATTCTTACCTGCTTACTAGGAGATGGAAAATTTTCATGGGGATTAATCGTTCACAAAGACGCCAATCTTGGATCCCTCAGAATCATGATGGCTGAAAAAGCTGCGACAATGGCGCAGGTAGTATCATAATTTCGTGAAGGTCTAAAATTATACCCCAAAAAGGCACCACAGCTTTAACTGTGGTGCCTTTTGTGTCAATTAGCCAATGCGCTTCTTTAGTGGCAGGACTTCTATACAAACTTGATTAGCATCTCTTTCTGTCGAAGGGCAATCTTCTAAAAATCGGTGTAAATTCCCTTGGGAATTTGATTCAGGTCATAAGGTGTGACTTGGTAGACATAGTAATTTAACCAATTGGTGTACAGCAAATTTGAGTGCGCTCGCCAGAGCACGATGGGGTGTTGGTTGGGGTCGTCATTGGGGAAGTAGTTCTTGGGAATGTCAATCGGTAATCCTTTGCTCACGTCGCGATCGTATTCGCTTTTGAGAGTGAGGGGGTCGTATTCGGAGTGGCCGGTGACAAAAATATGCCGACCGTCTTTGGTGGCGACAATGTAGATTCCGGCTTCTTCCGAGGTGGAGAGAATATCTAACTCTGCTACTTTTTCGATGTCTTCCTGGCGTACTTCTGTGTGGCGTGAGTGAGGGGCAAAGAAGACATCGTCAAAACCACGCAGGAGCTTCGCCGTACGGATAAGAGAGCGATGCTCGAACACCCCAAACATTTTCCGCAGTAAAGGATATTTTGGAATACCATAACGGTGATACAAGCCCGCTTGAGCTCCCCAACACAGATAAAAAGTCGATTCAACGTTCTCTTCAGCCCAGTCCATGACATCCTTTAGTTCTTGCCAATAGTCCACTTCTTCGAACTCCATCTGTTCGACGGGAGCGCCGGTGATGATCAAGCCATCGAACTTGTGGTTTTGTACCTGAGCGAATGTCTTATAGTGGTTCAACAGATGTTCTGCGGAAGTGTTTTTACTTTCATGGGTTGCTGTGTGAAGCAGGGTGATTTTTACCTGTAACGGGCTATTGCCGATCAGACGCAGAAGTTGAGTCTCGGTAGCAACCTTGGTGGGCATCAGGTTTAAAATCGCCAGCTCTAACGGGCGAATGTCTTGATGCAACGCCCGCTCTTCGCCCATGACAAAGATATTTTCCTTCTGAAGTATCTCTCGGGCGGGGAGGGTAGAGGGGATAATGACGGGCATTGTTTCACCTACCTTTCTTCTATGGCAGAATATACTAGAGTATCCGCTTTAGGCTCCCAGAGCTTGGTTTAGGTCCCAAAGAATGTCATCAATATCTTCGAGTCCAATGCTAAGGCGAATAAAATCAGGGCTAACACCGGCTGAAAGTTGCTCATCAGGAGAGAGCTGGCTGTGGGTGGTGGTTGCGGGGTGGATGGCTAGCGATTTGGCATCACCAACATTGGCGAGATGGCTAAATAATTGGAGGCTTTCAATGAATCGTCTGCCGGCCTCTAGACCTCCCTTGATGCCGAAGCCAAGGATCGCGCCGGCGCCTTTTGGCAGGTAGCGTTTGGCGCGTTCATGGTCGGGATGGCTTTTCAGGCCGGGATACATCACCCAGCTCACATTTGGATGTTTCTCCAAAAATTCAGCTACAGCTTGGGCATTTTGGACGTGGCGCTCCATCCGCAAGGAGAGTGTTTCTATCCCTTGTAAGGTTTGCCAAGAGTTAAAAGGCGCCTGGCAAGCGCCAATATCGCGCAACATTTGCACACGCGCCTTGATGGCAAAGGGAGGCAATCCAACCTGCTCTAGATCGGTATAGACCAAGCCATGATAGGAAGGGTCTGGTTGGT
>CAKZNJ010000109.1 GCA_937129505.1 uncultured Anaerolineae bacterium
GTTTGCCCGAAGGCGCTTATCAGATAATCGCTGTACAGGTCAAAGAGTTTGCCGTTTTTCATGCACCAAGTTTACTCAATACTGCGTAAGGTGATTGAATCACTTTTTCTGCCCATTGCTCGAACTCCGGCAGGGAGATGCAGACCATGCGGATCTCTGAAGGACAAAGCATTCCCACAGCCCAAGGGTAATCGCGGCGGATATCGTTGGTGTAATACTCAATGAATAATTCTTCTCCTCGCTGGACAACTGCGCCATAAGAGGTGTCACCTGCGGAAGGCAAGTCTCCTAGGTAAACTAATCTGTCTTCGAGGACGGCATACAGCGCCGTGCGCTTGCGGCTGAAGATACTGCCGGGATAAGAAAAAGGACGGTCTTTGACCGGTTGATAACGGCCGACAGCGTAGACTTTGCCGTTGGCGGAAAAAAGACAAGGTCCGTCTAAACGAGTTACGCGCGACTTTGTGCTAACTTTCCAGTCGCTATAAGGCGGAGCAGAAACAGCGATGAGGGTTGAGCCGTGTGGATCGCCAAGGATATAATCTTCGCTGAACTCTAAGCGGGCTACAGCAAGCATGCGACCATCGGGCAGGAATTCAATATCGGTTTCATCGTTGCGGTCACCAACATAAATGACAGAATGTTGTTGCCAATGCTCGCCATCAGTAGAACGAAGCAGGATTGATTTTCCATGCTCCCACCAGTAGGCGGGAACGTACCAGGTCTTGCCGTCACGGCTTTTTGGTCGCCAAAAGAGCCAGCCTGCGGGTTCGATGGGTTTGAGCGCTGCCCAGTTCTCGCCATCATCGCTAACGGTGTAGGCAGTAGTATAGGGTTCTGGATTGAAATCGCGATTGAGTAAGACGTAGAGAAACAAGCGGTCGTTGATAACGGCAAATTTGGGGTCGCGGATATCTTCGGCGGCATTGCTAAATTGAGCAATTTGTTCCCAATGCACCGCATCGGTGGAGCGCCACAGCTTGAGGTGGCAGCGAGAGCTGCCAAAATGAAACGGCGAGGCGGCGTGAATCAAGTAAAAATGCCCTCGCCAGTAGATCATGTCGGTGTTGGAATTGTGCCAACCATCTTTCACGATCGGCCAGGATTGAAGCGTTAATCCCTGAGGAAAACGGGCGCGATTTGGACGCAGCATCCAGTAATTGAGCAATCCCCCCCAGCCGACAAGAAATGCGCCTAAGCTAAATTTGCCCCATCTGGCAAATAGATTGGATGAGCGAGATGAGCTGCTCAGCAAGAATATGCCTAACAGCATCCCCAACGTTCGAAAAAAGTCCAGAATAAACTTGAAAGACATCGAAATCTCCTTATTGAAGGATTTTAGTAGAGAATTGGTGAGCGAGCCAATCAGCGATTTTCAAGGGCTTTGATCGTCATTCGCTGAAAACCGTTTGTTCTGGAGCAACCGCTTTTCCTTGCGCGGCTAAGGCAGTGCGAATTTGCTCGTATTGTTGCCGGGTCAACGGATATTTCCAAGCCACCCCAATCGCCGCCAAGACTAAGAGGGCGCTAAAAGGTCCCGTCATCCAACGGATAGCCGTCAGGGCAGAAGCGTTTTGTTGCCAAACGGTAACCCCTTCGGGGGGTGCTTGATAGCCAAAGATATTCAGCGCTTGCAGGGCGAGAAAGCCCGCGAGCGCCCCACTGAGTTTGCGAAAGAGGGTGATGGCACCAAAATATAAGCCTTCATTGCGCTCGCCTGTCTGATATTCATCATAATCTACCGCATCTGGCAGCATGGACTCAGGCAAAATGCTGGCTGTTGCCACGCTCAAGCCGGCGAGGGCAGACAGAGCAAGGGTTAGCGAGACTTGGCCAGGTTGGACGACCATCAAGGCACTCAGGACGATGACCCAGAAGATCATCCCGATAATGTAGGTGGCTTTTTTGCCCAAACGGCTTGACAACGTTGTCCAAAGGGGGATCGAGATCAGGGAGACAATCATCAATCCCCCCATGGCAAGAGACTCGAGGGCAAAATCTTGCCCGAAGAGCGGACGGCTGATCAGCGAATCGCCCTCCCCGACCCAATACACCGCAAAAAAGGGCAACATGCGCGTCACCAAGTCAAAGGCGATCCATGTCAGGGAATAAAGGCCGGTGACATAGAGAAAAGGTTTATTGCGGAATATCACTGCCCACATCTTGCGAAACGCTACTTTTTCCGGCTCGGCTAGGTCGGTTTTGGTCTCCTTGATGAGCAAGGGGATGATCAGAAACGGAATAACTGCCAAGCCGCCAAATAGAGCAGCTACGAAAATGTAACCCTGTTGAGGGGAAGCTCCGCCGCGGACGACTTCATCAACGATAGTCGGTGCTGCCACTGCGGTGACTAAGGTGGCGAGCAGATTGAACAAGACGCGAAATCCTGAAAGAGAAGTCCGTTCGTCATAATCGCGGCTGATGTCGGGAACCAATGCCAGATAAGGCACATTGACCAAAGTATGCAAGGTATCGGTGATCAGAAAGGCGAGCGTGACATAGACCATCAGCAGTGCTTGGCTGTCGGTGGGCGGTACCCACCAGAGCAATAAGAAACCCAGTCCAAAAGGAACAGCGAAGAGCAGTAAAAAGGGACGGCGTCTTCCCCACCGCGAGCGCACGCGGTCGTTTAGCGCCCCTACGAGAGGATCGTTGATGGCATCCCAAGCAGTGCCGATGAGGGCAGAAAAGCTGGCTAAGCCAGGGTTCAAGCGCACGACGTCGGTCAGAAAGATGGTGTAAAGCAAAGCGCGGATCGTAGTAAAACTCGAGAGCGACCAATCGCCACTGCCGTAAAGGAATTTTTGCCAAAAGGTCAATTTGGGGGGAGGAGCAGGATGGTTCATGGGATCTCCTAGGTGGTCAACAAGACGAGCGATTGTTTCCTTGAGATGGAGCGGAGGTTAGGGCAAAGGGTGAGCTGGATGAACGGTAACGCTTTGATGAGGGGAGGAGCGAGTTAGAGTGATTCATCAAGGTCTGGTCCTAAGCACTTTGTTAAGATTATAACCGTTTAAAGTAAAGATTAGCCGCCGAAAGATTAATGTTAGATTAATTGTTTAACAATCTATCGTAATACTGTAGTATAATCAACAATGATGGGCGAGCAGACAAGATGGTTTCTTCTATCTCGCTATATTGTTGGATTGTATTACAATCGATTGGTCGACATCCCCAATCGAAAGGAATTCATGCGATGAAAAAAATCCAACGTCCTCCTACCCTAGCCGTTGCCGCCGCAAACGGCATCAAAGATGCTATCCTTGAAGGGCAGCTTTTGCCCGGTGAGCCCTTGCATGAGATTGAGCTGAGCGAAAAGTTAAATATCTCGCGGGGAACCGTCCGTGAAGCCCTGCGCCTTCTCAGCCAGGAAGGCTTAGTAGAGATCATCCCCTACCGAGGCGCTTTTGTCGCCCGTTTGACCCCCCAAATGGTAGAAGAGATTTACACCCTGCGTGCTTTGCTTGAACCTTATGCGCTGCGTCTCTGTATGGAAAAAGGAGCTTTCGATGAGGAAACGTTAAGCCAGATCGCGAAATTGGTCAAGCGAATGGGGGAGATGGAACTAGCCGGCAATTACGCCGAGACGATTAGAGCTGACATGAAATTTCATGAGATTATCAGCGAGCGTTGTGGGCATCGCTTGCTGACTGATGTCTTAAAGAACCTCCAAGCGATGACCTTGATGTTTATTCTCTCAACCAAGTTATATCAATCGGACATGATCAGTGATGAGGTGACTCATCAAGCCATCTACGAGGGAATTCTCAGCGGTGATCCTCAGCTTGCCGCAGAAATTGTGCGCAAACATATCACCGATGCTGGCACTTCCCTGCTCAGGAGGATGCAAAGCGAGTTGGGCGAGGAGAGCAAAGCCGGAGTCAAAGACCTTGAGGCAGAACATCTCATCTAAACCGGGAGGTAAAGTTGGTTACACCTTTTGAAAAACGCATTCTGGAAGAACGTCAACGCATGAGGGAGTCGCTCGAATCGCTCCAGGCTCGCGTGGAGAACTTTGCATCGGGGGATAAGAGCAAAGAAGTATTGCGCAAGACCCTGCAGTATGAGTCAACTGGACATCTTGATTTTGCTTTATTCCCTTGTCCCCCGGTGATCGATCATGGCAAGGGGGCAACGCTCTACGATGTAGATGGAAAAGCGTATATTGATCTACACGCAGGCTTCACTGTCAACGTTTTGGGATATGCGCAGCAAGAAATCAACGAAGCCATCAAAGCTCAAATGGATAAGGTGATCCAATTTGCGGAACTACCCATGGAGTCGCGCGCCGAGTTAGCCCGTTTGCTGGTCGAAAATACAGCGGGTGATTTTGAGAAGAAGGTGATGTGGGCAGTAACTGGCGGCGAGGCTGTTGAGATCGCCATGAAGTTAGCCAGATGGTATACCGGTAAGCCACTGATTGTCACCCATTGGGGTGATTATCATGGGCGTACAGCGGGAGCAATGGGCTTGACCAGCAAAGCCTTTATGATGGCCTATAGTTATCCCATTCCCCCCATGGACACGGCAATTGTAAAAATTCCTTTCCCCTATTGCTATCGCTGTCCTTTTGGCAAGGAATATCCAAGCTGTGATTTGTTCTGTGCCGATCAATTTGAGAAAATGTTTGAGAGCAAAGAGACGTGGCTAAACAACCCTAAAGCCAAAGTGGTCAATGTCGCTGCGATCTTGATCGAACCATTCCAAAGCTCAGCCGGTTACCTCATCGCCCCGTTGCCTTACCTGAAACGGATGAAAGAGATCGCCGAGAGATACGATTTCCTGTTCATCAGCGATGAAGTTCAAAGTGGTATGGGAAGAACGGGAAAGCTGTGGGCGATTGATCATGCAGGGGTAGCCGCTGACTTAATCACCGCTGCCAAATCCCTCGCCAATGGGTTGCCCCTTTCGGTGGTGATTGGGCGCCAAGAGATCATGGATTCGTGGGGCCCAGGGGCGCATTCTTCGACCTTTACGGCTTACCCCGCTGCTTGTGCAGGCGGAGTCAAACTGTTCGAGATCTTCGAGCGCGATCACATTCTCGATCATGTTACTGAAAAAGGCGCCTATTTCTTAGATGGTCTATTGGATCTACAGAGACGACACCCTTCGCTGGGACATGTAAATGGTTTAGGGTTGTATTTGAGCATTGAACTGGTCAAAGACCGTCAGACCAAAGAGCCGGCTGCCGAAGCAACCGGCTGGGCCTTGCGGCGTCTGTTAGAAGAAGGCGTTATTTGCATCTATTCGGGATATTACTATAACCGTCTGTGCATTGCGCCACCGCTGGTCATCCAAAAAGAAGAAATTAACCGAGCCTTACAGATTCTTGATCGCGTGCTCGGTGAGATGGAAAAGAGGTATGAAATTCATTGATGTACAAGGAGGTGTCCCGCAGCGAAGTAGAGGAGTTAGGTTAGGTTGTCCGTTTGTTATAAATGCTGATTCAAAATATTCTAGTTAAAGAGGAGTTGCAAATGTCGTCTAAGAGGTCAATTAACCGCCGAGATTTCCTAAAGTTGTCAAGCTTAGTTGCAGGCAGTGCTGCTCTGGCAGCTTGCGCCCCGCAAGTAACCGAAGTAGCCCCTCCCCCCGCCGCCACCGAAGCTGGTGCCCCTGCAGCAACAGAGGCTCCTGCACAACAACCGGCTGCACCGGCGGTCACCAAACCCATCGAGATCATCCACTGGTCTTGGTTGGCAGCTTCTGATGGTGAAATCTGGCAGCAGATGATTGATAGCTTCAACGAAGCCCACAAGGATAAAAACATTCAAATCAAAATGGAGTTGGTGCCCGAAGAACAGTATGTGACCAAAGTGGTTGCAGCGGCTGCAACGGGGCAAGCCCCCGATTTTGGATGGGGTACTGCTGGTTTGCGCGCCAAAATGATCAAAGATGGTGTAATCGTGCCTATTGATGACTATATCGATAAGGTGGGCTTGGACTTGTCCGACTTCACCGAAGCATCGGTCAAGGCATCGCGTTACCCGACATTTGACAACAAGATGTTCATGGTGCCGATGGATGCAATGAGCCTGCAGAATGAAATCAACCTAGATCATGTTGCCGAAGCGGGCTTGAGCATCGATAACTACCCCAAGACCAACGAGGAGCTGTTGGATTGGGCAAAGAAGATGACCAAACTCGAAGGAGATAAGGTCGTCCGCTCGGGCATCATGATGACTGGTTCCGGTGTCCAACCCACTGTAACGTGGGGCATCGTTGCTGCTCAAATGGGTTTCCGTCGCGCCAGCGATGATCTAAAGACCGCCTGCATCAATCCCGAAGCTGGGATTCGAGCGATGGAATGGGTCTTAGATTTGTTCGACACCCATAAAGTTTCCACTCGCGATGTGACTGATCGTTACAAAGCTTTTGGGACGGGCGAGGGATCGATGTTCTGGACCGGGCCATGGACACTGAACGGTTATGTGCAACAAGGACTCAACTTCGCTACTGTGCCGTTCCCGAACATCGGTGGTGAGCTGCGCACGTACTTTGAACTGGGCGGACTGGAGATGTATGTCCAGAAAGACGCCGGTCGCTATGAAGCGACTCTCTATGCCATCAAGTGGCTATCGGATAATAGCTTCTTGTGGACGACCGTTGGACGAGGTGCTGCTGTCCGCAAGTCGATCTTGAATCGCGAAGATTACAAGACGGCTGGCCATCCGTGGAGCGTGCGAGGCGCCTTCATTGAGGGGATGGAATTTGCTACCGAAGGTGAAATCCCTGTCTTGGAAGCGCCCGATTTCACAATCTACTCGGGTGGTAACTTCCTCGCCAAGACCTTGGAAACCGTCTGGACGCGCGAGAAATCGCCAGAGCAGGCGATGGAAGAGATCAGACAACGTTGGCAGGAGAACCTGGATAAAGGTTAGTACGATTCATTCTATTGAGGTAGATAGAGAGCGCTCTCTATCTACCTCCTTTTAGTGGAGCAATGACGGTAACCTCTCAAACATCTTTGACAAAACCAAGTGTGCTTTATCGTTTGAGGCACCTAAGTTGGCAAGGCGAACGAATTGATTGGTCAGGCTATGTGTTCGTTTTGCCCTTCTTTCTCCCCTTCCTGACCTTTACTGTAGTAGCGATCCTGTTTGGTGCTTACATTGCCTTTACGAATTGGAGTATTATGGGTCAACCCGAATGGGTGGGATTGGCAAACTTTCGGGAAGCCTTTCGCGATCCTTGGGTTCAAAAAGCGTTCTTAAACATTTTACGTTATGGCTTGATTATTGTCCCTGGCGTCACTTTATTGGGACTGCTCTTTGCCCTATATGTCAATCAACGCTGGCCCCTGTCTGCTTTTGCCCGCACTGCTTTTTATTCCCCCAATGTCGTATCTGCCACGGTGATCGGTTTGGTATGGGTTTGGATTCTGGATACCCAATTTGGGTTGATCAACAATTATCTGGGTAGGCTGGGTATTCCAAACATCCCTTGGTTAACGAGCACGCGCTGGTCTCTCATCGGGGTAAGTATCGCTTCGATTTGGTGGGATTTGGGATTCAGCTTTGTGCTGTTCTTGGCAGCTTTACAAGAAATCCCTTCCGAACTGAAAGAGGCTGCGGCGATTGATGGCGCCAATCGGTGGCAGACTTTTTGGCATATTACCCTGCCTCAGATCCGTCCCGCCTTGAGTATGATCGTAACCTTACAACTGATTGCAACCTTGCGGATCTTCAGCCAAGTCTACATGATGACCAACGGAGGTCCAGCGGGCTCCTCAGTCTCTGTCATTCATTATATTTATACCGAAGGGATTGTGCGTTTTCGGCTAGGATATACCGCCGCTGTTTCTTTAATGCTCTTCTTTGTCATTTTGATCGTCACGTTGATCCAACAACGTCTCATTCGGGAACGAGATTAATCGCTATGGTGGCTGATTTGTATAAACGCTTTCAGTTCTTTCTGAAGAGATTCAATTTGCGAGCAGGGGATATTCCCCTGTGGTTAGCCGGTTTAATTGTCGCGGTCATGTGGATTGCTCCGTTTGTTTGGATGGTGAGCACCTCGCTCAAGCCACCTAAGGAAGTATTGACCAAAGAAATCGAATGGCTACCCCGTACGGTGGTACTGGACAATTATCAAAAAGTGTTTGAATATCCGGTGTTACGTTGGGCTTGGAATAGTTTGGTGGTTGCGGGGACGGCGACCTTTTTTGGGGTTTTGTTCGGGGCAATGGCGGGTTATGCCTTGGCTCGCTTGCATTTTCCGGGAAACAAGTGGCTCTTTGCCATCCTCATTGCTTCCTTGATGATACCCACGGAAATGACCATTGTCCCAATGTTCGTTGGCTTTCTCAGGGCTGGATTAGCCAACAGCTATTTTGCTTTGATTGTACCGGCTATTCCCAACGTGTTCAGTGTTTACATCTTTCGGCAATTTTTTATGGGTTTACCTGATGAATTAGAGGATGCAGCTTCTATTGATGGGGCTAATCGCTTTCAGATTTTTTGGCGCATCGCCTTACCCCTGGCGCGAGCGCCTTTGCTTGCGGCGACAATTTTGCTATTTACAACAAACTGGAATGCTTTTCTCTGGCCGCTGTTGATCGTCTTTGAAGAGAAGATGAAAACCATGCCGGTTGGAATTGCTGCCTTTACTCCGGTGGTGGGAACTCATACTCAACTCGAAGGCTTTGGAATTGCCATGGCAGGAGTCACGTTATTGAGCTTGCCAAGTTTGTTGATCTTCTTCTTGCTCCAACGCTATTTTATCGAAGGCATTTCACGAACAGGAATCAAGGGATGAGCAAACTCGAATTTCCAAACGCCCTTTTTATCGATGGCAAATGGGTGCCAAGCGCGCGCAGGGAAAGTTTCGAGAGCGTGAATCCAGCTACAGAAGAAGTGTTGGCAAGCGTACCCCGTGCCGACGCGCATGACGTAGACCTAGCTGTCAGAGCAGCTAAAAAAGCCTTTTATGGCGAATGGAGCGAAGTGACTCCAAGCGAGCGCGGGCGCTTATTGTATCAATTGGCTCAAGCAATTCAATCCCGACGAGAAGAGCTTGCCGAACTGGAAACGCTAGATAATGGAAAACCGCTCCGTGAGGCACTAGGGGACGTGGATGGGGTTGTGCAAACGATCCAATACAACGCTGGCGCCGCCGATAAATTGCAAGGCGATACCATCCCGTTGGGCAAAGAGGTGGTTGACTTTACGTGGCTGGAACCGCTAGGGGTGACAGCCCATATTGTGCCGTGGAATTTTCCTTTGGGCATAGCCGTGCGATCGGTTGCCCCTGCTTTAGCGGCTGGGTGCACGGTCGTATTGAAACCCGCTGAGGAGTCTCCATTATCCGCGTTGCGTTTGGCGAGCATTGCCAAGGAAGTAGGTTTCCCCGATGGGGTTTTGAACGTTGTTACGGGCTTTGGAGAGGAAGCAGGGGCTGCTTTAGTCCGCCATCCGCAGGTGCGCGGGGTTACTTTCACGGGATCGGCGGAAACAGGGCGAAAGATTGTTGCCCAGACTGCCGAGGCACTCAAACCCCTTGTCTTGGAATTGGGTGGCAAAAATGCGCTCATCGTCTTTGCCGATGCGGATCTTGAACGGGCGGTCAGCGATGCGATCGAAGCCGTTTTTGGCAATTGTGGGCAGGTCTGCTCAGCAGCCTCGCGCCTTCTCTTGCACCGCTCGATTCAAGGAGAATTTGTCGAAAGATTTTGTGAGCGTGCTTCTTCTTTGAAGGTTGCCCCCGGTCTTGAGAACGGTGATTTAGGCCCTCTCATCTCCAAAGAGCAGCTTCAACGCGCCCAAGACTACATTCGCAGCGGGTTACAAGAAGGTGCAGAACTAAGGCTTGGCGGCAAACGACCGGCTCATCTGCCGCGGGGCTATTTCCTTGAGCCAACAGTTTTCGAGGCTGTAAATCCTCAGATGCGTATTGCCCAAGAAGAGATCTTCGCCCCGGTGGTCGTTGCCATGCCCTTTGACACCGATGAGGAAGCCATCCGAATTGCCAATGAGGTAGATTATGGTTTGGTTGCTGGGGTCTACACCCAAGATATTCGGCGGGCAATGACCTTTGCCCAAAAACTAGAATGCGGCTCGGTGTGGATCAACGGTTGGTACTTGGGAGGGGTTCAAGCGCCGACTGGGGGTGTCAAAGCGTCGGGGTTTGGGCGCGAGCGCGGCTTGGCAGGAATACACAATTATCTTCAAATAAAAAATGTAGCGATAAAGCTATAAATTTATTATCGGAGATTCGACATGACGAAGATAGTGGATGTTACTCATCATACGATCTATAAAGATCCTGAAGGCAAACATTGCAATAATCAAGTGGTGGTCAAACAACTGCAAGACGGACAGGTGATGGCTGTCTTTAGTGAGGAACGGTATCCATATCATCACGACACTGGCCAAACGGTATTGATGCGCTCCTTTGACGGTGGCATAAGCTGGGATGTGAATACCCGTCAGGTTGTTGTACCTTGGACGGAGACAACCGGCAATTGGGACTGCGGCCTTTATGAGATGCCGGATGGAACATTGATCGTTAATTTTACTCTGTGTGCCTTCTTCAAGCGGGGCATCAAACCCGAACAGCCTTCGTGGAGTTCGGAGCCTTTTACTAAAGAATGGGGAGATTGGACCTGGGCATATCGCCTGCGCCGTTGGATTGGCACGTTTGTGGTCAAGTCCACGGATCGTGGCAAAACCTGGTCACCGATGACGCCGGTCAATGTCGTACCGCTTACCCATGCGGGTACGCGGCTAGGCTGTTGGGGCTTACCAAATGGATCGCTGTTGATGGGTGTCTACGGACGAATTCGAGGATATGAAGAAGAGGGAGAGCACGAATCGACGCGCTCTGCTCTCATTCGTTCCGATGATGGAGGGGACAATTGGGAGTACTACTCCACATTGGCTTATGACCCGGCGAGCATTATTGATTATGAAGAGCCGGCTTTACTGCAGCTAAAGGATGGACGCCTAATTTGTTTCTTGCGTACGCACGTCAATCCAAGTGGGGATGCTAAGAATCTTGCCTATGTTATCTCGGAAGACGAGGGGTTTTCATGGACCTTACCCAAATGGACCAATATTTGGGGATACCCTGCAGAGCTGATCACCCTTCAAGACGGGCGTTACTTGATGGTTTATGGCTACCGCCGACCTCCTTATGGGGTGCGAGGGGTGATTTCCGAGGATGGGGTGACTTGGGATGTGAAAAACGAATTTGTCATTCGGGAGGGAGGGGTTCCCGGCCGCCATGAAGCTGATCAACCGGCGTCGACCATGATGGATCCAGCCAGCGGGCGCATGAAAGCCGGCCGGGTAGACTGGCGCAACCCTGGTCTCTACCAACACATTGGCTATCCTAGTGTGGTGCAGTTAAACGATGGAACGATCTTAGCTGCTTATCATGAGTGGAGTGAAGACCCTCTCCCGATTCAGTATATTCTCTGTACACGTTTTCGGATCGCAGACTAGCTTATGAAATTACTGGAGCCGGTTGAACACCAGATTGTCTACAAGGACCCTTTCTCGTATTGTGCCCATCCGCATTTGGTCGGTCTGCAAGATGGGAGTTGGGTTATGGTGTTCAATCGCGCTCCGCGACGTTCGTTTCTTCTTCATCCTCCCCACGATCCTCATTATTACAACGTCGTTATCCACTCCGCTGATGAAGGGAAAACGTGGAGCGAACCCAGTGTCGTGCCAGATTATGACTGGTACGGCGTGGAGTGTGCTGGCTTAACCCCCCTGTCGGATGGACGGTTAATGCTCAATCAGTGGCGCTTTCGATGGTTGCCGATTGATCAAGCCCGGCAGCATACGAAGGTGGAAGATCTCTTATTTCCCGAAGCGTGGATTGGGCAACTCAAGCTTGATCCAGAACTCAGCCCAGTGGCGCCATACCCAGAGGATATTGCCAAGCGAATCACTTGGGCAAGGGCAAATGGCAGTGCGTTTGTCCATTTCTCCATGGATGGCGGAAAAACGTGGGGGGACACCAC
>CAKZNJ010000110.1 GCA_937129505.1 uncultured Anaerolineae bacterium
CGGATGGCGATGAGCTCATCCCGACCGTTGCGGATCATGTCTTATGGGTTCCCCCAACACCATGGTTGCTTAGCCCAGTGACCGCGGTGATTCCCCTGCAATTGCTCGCTTACCATATTGCCGCCCTGCGCGGTCTCGATGTAGACCAACCCCGTAATTTGGCAAAATCGGTAACAGTGGAATAAAACCCAAAATTCAAACCGCTTTCAGAATCAAGAATCGCTTGTAAGCCATAAAAAATTGCCCCTCTGGCGACAGACACCCCTCTAAGCATCCCTCATGAGGGGTGTCTGCAGTCTGCCAACATTGAAATCGCCCAGAGTTTTCAACCGCCGAGGTGCGTGAGCACGAACAAAACCAGTCAACAGCACTCGTTCACGAATCTATCAAAAAGAGCCAACCTAAGGATGCATCCATCTGCGCCACAGAATGCCAAACAATCCCAGGGAAATTAAGAGGATCGGAATAGGGATTAAAAGAATATCGCTCAGATGGATTCGGTCAGCGGTATACCGACCTTGGGGTACTTCGCTCGAGGCTTGCAGCTTCTGCTTGGCTTCTACGGTTGAAAGGGAGGTGGGAGACGGGGTTATCTCATCAACAACAACAGGCATTGTGTTATCCTCGGACTCCCACTGGTTCATCTCATGCTGAGGGGGCAGTGGTGTTGGCTCTATGACAAGGTGAGCAAGAAAGGATTTGGTTCCATCAAGAACCGCAATTGCCTGCGGGATCAGCCGTTCGGTTAGGATGTAAGGTTTGCCTTGACAGACCAATTGAGAGGATAAGCCACCATCCAACATCATGACTTTTTGGGCGCCAAAGGCGCGCAAGGTATTGGCTGCGTCGCGCTGGCGCGCTGCCTGAGTGCTGAAAATCAATAAGGTTTCACTTATGCCGTCAGAATTCTGGTCAGCCACACCCACAAACGTCCGT
This sequence comes from uncultured Anaerolineae bacterium, assembly GCA_937129505.1. Taxonomy (GTDB): domain Bacteria; phylum Chloroflexota; class Anaerolineae; order Anaerolineales; family UBA4823; genus NAK19. The sequence continues at coordinate 937 of CAKZNJ010000110.1, forward strand.
CCCACGTATTTGTCGGGGCTTTTCCGAGCATCCTCGGCTAAACCAGCTACAATGTTTGGAGCACTCGAATTTTCAAAATTGACCTTCGTCAAAGGGCGAATATCAACTTGGTGCTCCCAAATTTCTAGCATT
>CAKZNJ010000111.1 GCA_937129505.1 uncultured Anaerolineae bacterium
ATCAGGGTAAGGTGTAAAGGCATAAATGGGAACGTTCGGTCGCGTTTTGGATAACAGCTTCGCAGTGTAGCCTCGTTGGGTGAAGACACAGATAGCCGTTACGTTTCGGTCTTCGCAAAGTTGCCGTGCCGCTTTGATGACAAAATAACTGTCTTCCTCTTCGGATGGAGGAGTAAAGTTGCCATTCCAGAGTGACCAATCGGTGAGATTTTCTTCCGCTTCTTGAATGATGGAGACCATGGTCTTGACAGCAAGGACGGGATGTTTCCCAATCGATGTTTCGGCAGAGAGCATGACGGCGTCACTTCCGTCAAAGATGGCGTTGGCAACATCGTTTGCTTCTGCGCGGGTAGGCACAGCGTTTTCAACCATGGTCTCAAGCATCTGGGTAGCTGTAATAACATATTTGCCCTTTTGGTTGGCGGCGGAAATAATTTGTTTTTGAGCAGATGGAACACAAGGGGGAGAAATTTCAATTGCCAAATCTCCTCTGGCAACCATGACGCCATCAGCGTGTTCTAGGATTGCCGCTAAATGAGCAAGTGCTTGAGGTCGTTCGATTTTGGCGATGATCGGGATTGTTGTTTTGGATGGCGATTTTTGTTTGATGATCTCCCTCAAGTTGCTTACATCCTGCTCGGTTTGAACAAAGGATAAAGCGATTGCGTCGATGGACTCAGCCATTCCTACTTCAAGATCACGCAGATCTTTCGCTGTCAGTCCAGAAAGTGACAACTCAGAATCGGGAAAATTTGCCCCCTTCTTCGGTAGCAGATTGCCACCAACAACGACTTCTGCTTCAAGCGTATCCTGCTGGACGGCGATAACCTTCAGCTCGATTTTGCCGTCATCTAGGAGTATCCGATGACCAACCTCAATATTTTGACATAAGGTGGGCAAAGAGATAGAAAAAATTCTTTCATTGCCAACGATAGATTGAGTGGTAATTGTGACTCTTTGGCCAGCTTGGAGATTAATGAAGGGGCTATCGAATTCTCCTATGCGGATTTTCGGGCCCTGTAAATCGATCAGAACTGGTACAGGAACACCTAAGGATTGGGAGACATTCTTTGCCAAACGGATAAGCCGAATCCGTTCCTCTTCGCTTCCATGAGAGCAATTGATGCGAAAAACATGAACGCCAGCTCGGACTAACTCGCTGAGGGTTGCGAAGTCTGAGCTGGCAGGTCCAACGGTGGCGATGACTTTGGTTTTACAGGGCATGGGTTAGATATAGTTTAGCTCTTTTGCTTGGCGTGTCAATTCGTCACGGAACTGCGGGTGGGCTATATTAATCAATGCCTGAGCGCGTTGTCGAATGGTTTTTCCATACAAGTCTGCGATGCCAAATTCCGTAATGACATAGTGAACATGATTGCGAGTAGTAACTACTCCAGCGCCTGGTTTGAGTGTAGCAACGATGCGGCTGATATCTTTTGTTGTGCTGGGAAGGGCAATGATCGGAACGCCTCCCTTAGAACGGGAAGAACCATAAATAAAATCCAATTGTCCACCCACACCGCTGTATAAACGGTGGCCGATGCTATCTGCACAAACTTGGCCAGTAAGGTCTACCTCGATAGCAGAATTAATCGCAACCATACGGTCGTTTTGGGCGATGATAAACGGATCGTTGACGTATTCAGTGGGATGAAGTTCAATGATGGGATTGTCATCTACCCATTTGTACAGTCGTTTTGTCCCTAGAATAAAACCAGCAATAATTTTACCGGGGTGGAGAGTCTTGCGGCTATTGGTCAAAACGCCTGCTTCGACTAAGTCGATAACTCCATCGGAGAACATTTCAGTGTGGATGCCGAGGTCTTTTTTAGTAAACAAGTGTTTCAAAACAGCATCAGGGATGGCACCAATTCCCATCTGCATTGTTGCGCCGTCGGGAATCAATTCGGCTACGAATGAGGCAATTCTTTGATAAATATCTGAGTTGCCTTCGTCAGCCATTGGCAATTCGGGTAGTTCATAGTCGGTTGGCACCATATAGTTTAGGCGGCTAACGTGGATGAACGAGTCTCCCAACGTGCGTGGCATTTGCTGATTGACTTCGGCAATAATCATGGAAGCCGACTCGGCAACGCTTTTCGTTAGTCCTACTTCGATTCCGAAGCTACAAAAGCCGTGTTCATCTGGAGGGGACACATGAATCAGGGCAACGTCAACAGGAAGAATTTTGCGTTTGAAAAGAAGGGGAAATTCCGACAATAGGACGGGCGTAAAATCTACCCTTCCTTCGTGAACAGCTTTGCGAATATTACTACTGATGAACATGGTATTGACCCGAAGATGTCCTTGTAATTCTGGCTTAACGTAGTCGGCAGGTCCGACGGTGAGGGCGTGACAAATTTCGACATCTTCGAGATTGGGGGCATAGTCCACGAGAGCAGCAAGGATTTTTTGTGGGACGGAGCAGTTTCCGGTCAGGAAAAGCCGTTGATGGGACTTAATTTGTCGGACGGCCTCCTCTGCGGTGACGACTCTTGATTGGTATTGTTGAACCCAGTCCATGGATGCCTTCCTATTCAGCCGGTGTGAGTCTGCTCAGATGGACGATGCGTCCCTGATGGGTTGCGACAGCAATTCCCAGAGATTCATCTTCTTGGATTGCCCGTTCAACGCCTTTGTTGGCAAGTTCTTGAATATAGGGGAAGGCAGCGTTGACATAGGCATAGGTTGCCGTTCGGGCAATCACACTGGGTACATTGGGAACGCAGTAGTGCACAACACCTTCTTCCACGTAGGTGGGGCGATCGTGGGTGGTAGGCCGTGAAGTTTCCACACATCCCCCTTCGTCGATGCTCATGTCAATGATGATCGAACGAGGTTTCATCATCCGCACCAGTTCTCGGCTAATCACAATTGGCGATCGTTGATGTGGCACCAAAACCGCCCCTACAAGGACATCGGCATACGAAACGACTCGTTTAAGATTGATTGGGTTGCTGATCAAAGTCAGAATGCTGGGGAAGCGATCGTATAACCGCTGGAGCGCATTAATATTGGTGTCGAGTACTGTTACATGGGCACCCATTCCAACGAAGCCTTTGGTGGCTGCAGTGCCGGTTGCACCTGCACCGACAATAACAACTTCAGCAGGAGGAACACCGACCACGCCGCCGAGGAGCATCCCTTTTCCACCAGCGTCAGTTTGCAAGAGACGAGCTGCGATTTGCGGAACCATTACGCCACCAATGGTGGCAAGGGGACGCCGAATTGGCATACTTCCATCGGGTAGAGAGACTTGTTCAAGGGCAATGGCGGTTATTTGTGATTTTAGCAGGGCATCGATTTTATCCTGGCGTGCTGAAGTGAGGTGCAGCAATCCCGCAACAGTTGTTCCCGGCCGCAGCCAATTGATTTCTTCGAGTGTTGGGCGAGCGACTTTTAACAGGAGGTCAGCTCTGCCAAAAACCTCATGAGGGGAATATACGATGCGCGCCCCTGCATTTTCGTATTCTTGGTCGGTGAACCCAGCGGCTAGACCAGCTTCGTGTTCAACATAACAGACATGACCTTGCTCTACCAGCATCTGAACCCCCGCAGGGGTTAAGCCAACCCGAAATTCAAAAGAACGCCGCTCTTTAGGAATGCCAATATTCATAGACACACCTCTTTTTAGCTAGGTTAGTAACTGGACCAAAATTGCTTTTTGGGCATGTAGGCGATTGTGAGCCTGAGGGAAGAGAGCAGAATGAGGCCCATCGGCAACTTCATCGGTAATTTCTTGTCCGCGATGGGCAGGCAAGCAATGCATGACAATAACATCCTTGTCTGCTTCACTCACTAATTCTTGGTTGACCTGATAAGGGGGGAAAACTTTCTCGCGGACTTGAGCTTCTTCCTCCTGTCCCATGCTCGTCCAAGTATCTGTGTAAATAACTTGTGCACCTTTTACCGCTTGATGAGGATCGCGCAAGAACTTAAGCTGGCTTCCAGTGGTTCGGGCGACTTCTTGAGCCAATTCAATGGCTTTGGAAGGCATGTCGTAACCTACGGGGTTGGCGATGGTGAAATTAGCACCGAGTTTGACGCAAATATGCATTAAGGAGACAGCAACATTATTTCCGTCTCCCACAAATGTGACTTGAATGCCCTTGAGTGACCCAAATTTCTCGTAAATGGTGAGAGCATCTGCCATGGCTTGACAAGGGTGGTTGTAGTCACTTAATCCGTTTATTACTGGAACACTTGCCCATTTTGCCAATTCAAGGACATGCTGATGTTCAAAGACGCGCGCCATAATAGCGTCTACGTAACCAGACATGACGCGAGCCACATCACTGATCGCTTCCCGTTTCCCTAAGCCGATCTCGGCTGGTGAAAGATATAGTGCGTCCCCACCAAGGTGCCGCATTGCCATGTCGAAGGAAACGCGAGTGCGCAGACTAGGCTTTTGAAAAATCATTCCCAAAACTTTTCCTCTCAGAAGCGGAGGGTTGCCACCCTTTTTCCATTGAGATTTGAGTTTTACGGCTAGATCTAGCATCTCTTGCAGATCTTTCGAGGAATAATCCAAGACATCAATGAAATGATTCATTTTTCACTCCAAAGAAAAGATTGCTATTTGTTGGGAAGTATATCACATCGAAGGATGAGAGATGAGCGCAGAAGCAAGTCGTAGAATCAAGGTTGGATGATATTCAAAGGATGAGTCGTCTTGAATGGATAAGCCGGCGCACCAAAAGGATTTAGTCGAGAGGAGGGGGATTTTGATGTTTGGATGGAGCGTGATGTTGAAGCCAATGAAACCAGGAAACCTTCGATGTCCTTCGTTGCAAGGGTTTTTCGAGGCTAATCAGAAGGATACTGAGACATATTAGGATTACCCCCACCCATTGGGATGGGTTTAGGGTTTCGTGTAACCATAATCTGGCGAAAGTCAAGGTAACCAACAATTCTGTTACCCCTAGGAGGGCAGTTTGTAAGCCACCAATTCTTTTTACGCCAAAGAAGAGAGTTAAGCGAGATAAGAACGTAACAATCGCCAGCGCCAGAACTGGAATAAGAGAGAGCATTAATTGCTGTGTTTGAGCTACTGTAAAGAGAGCGTGATTAGACAAAAGACCAAAGGGCAGAACAACGGCGGACATAAATAACAGAGTATAAAAAGTGACTGTCGGAGCCGGCATTTCGAATAACACTCTTTGATTGATGGGTAAATGCAAACCATAACATGCTGCTGCGATCAGCATAAATAAGATTCCCTTCAAATGGGGTGGGGTGTAGATCCCGTAAATTAAGAACCCGATTCCAACCACGATAAGCCCTAACCTTATTAGCGAGACTGGTGAAGGTTGATAATGATCCAAGGTCAACCAGATCGTGACAAAAACAGGGTAGGTCAAAAAGATCAATTGACCCAGATTGGCATTGATTAGAGAAAGGGCTTGGTAATAGAAAAGGGAGCCAATACCATTTAAAGTGCCAGCTAACGCGCAGCCAAGCAAACCAGCCGGGTAAATGTAAAAACTAGAGCGATTGTTAAGAAATACCGTAATCGCCATAAGGATGGTAGCAAGAAGGGTGCGGAGAGCGACAACGAAAAACGGTGCTATCCCGTACTGAATGGCTATTTTTCCGAGCACCGGAGTAAACCCTAGTAGAGCTGCAGATATTACAGCCGAGAAAACGCCGCTCAGATTTAGGGCTGAGGTGTGCAGATTTGGGCGAGCGGCGGTTTTCTCTAACATCGATGCCTTCAGACGGTCAACTAATTGATCGCTTCGAGAATTTCATCTGCTAAATCATCACTCATGAATTTGCCTTTGTGCATCAAAGCTTTGACTTTTCCTCTGAGTAAAATTTGCTCATCTTTAGTCAGCTCTTTGGCGGTGACCACAATAACGGGTATAGAAGCAAGGTTGGGATATTCCTGAAGTAGGTTGAGGACAGCAAATCCGTCCATTTCCGGCATCATCAAGTCGAGGATGATCAAGTCAGGCGGATCTTCTTTGATCATCTGGATGCCCGCTTTACCGCTATCAGCTTCGCGGATAATAAACTCTCCTTGAGATTGCAAAATGCGGCGTAACAAGCGGCGAGCGTCTTCTATATCGTCGATGATCACAATTTTGCGAATTTTTTCCGGAGCGAGGTTACTTAGGGCGCCGTAGAGACCTTCTTGGGGTTTGGTTTCCAACTCCTGCCTAGGTGCTGTAATATCCGTAGACCACCCATCTCCGAGGACTAGATTCTCAACTGGCATTGTATGTCCAGTGCAATTCACAACAACAATTTCGTTTGCTTTAATGACACCTTGCCGGAAGAGCTTGACCACACCGGCAAAGGCAACTGCGGCGGCCGACTCAGTAGAGAGTCCTTCCAGCTTGGCAAGAAGATGAATCATACGGAAAGTTTCTTCATCGCTGACGCTCTCGAAAGCCCCTCCGCCTAAATTCAACATCCTTTCGCGGAGTACTGTATACGTGCGGCCTGGATCACCAGTTGAAAGGGTTGTAATGTGGGTCTTGGGTGCAAGAATTGGATCGGCAACAGCTTTATTAGATTTCCATGCAGCTACCATCGGCGCGCATCCCTCTGCCTGAATGCATGCAATCGAGGGAACGCGATCGATCAGCCCCATTTCATAGAGTTCGCTGAAGCCCTTCAGTACACCTAAAGGCCCAATTCCACCACTCACGGATTGGACGTACCAATCGGGAGCTTTCCAACGCAGGATCGGGGAAGCGGTCGGCTTTTCCTGAGGTTCAGCATCGTAGTAGTGAGCCAATTGCTCGGAAATTTCAAACGCGAGGGTTTTCATTGATTCGACAGATGGGATGGAACAAGCGCCTCGCTCAAGATGAAGGTTGCGTTGACGGGCAAACTCAGCCGCCAGTCGCTTTGCTTCGTCATATGTGCCGGTCACTTTGACGACTTTGGTGCCGTAAATAGCGACTTCGCGCATTTTTTCAAGGGGAACGAGGCTGGTCAGAAATGCCCAAAGTTTAATGCCTGCTCGAGCAGCGTAAGCCGAGTATGAGATGGCTACATTTCCTGTCGAGGCTAAGACAGCTTCAGTAATTCCAGCTTCTTTCATTGCCGCAATGGCTACTGCTGCCTGGCGGTCTTTAAACGAGTTGGTTGGCCCCTGTCGTTCATCTTTGATGTATAAGGTTGGGCAACCCAGCATCATACCGAGGTTCTTGGCATGAACCAGCGGCGTTCCGCCTTCTCCCATTGATAGATAAGGGATATATTCTGCAATGGGTAGCAATTCCCGATATCTCCAAAGGTCGAATGGACGGGTATGCAGGTTCTGTTCAAGTATTTCACGTGTTAGTGCAAGATCATAATGAACTTCCCGCCAATTGCTCCCGCAATTCGAACAAGTCGTTTGCTTCAATTGAAACGGCTCTACATGGCCACAATCAAGACAATGGACTGCAAAGGTATGATGGGACATTGATCATCTCTATGCTTCCAAAATTTTTTCTATGACATTTATCAAGTCATCTTCCATAATTGGTTTGAGCAGGTAATCCGTGATGGCGTATTGGCTTGCTCGCTCTCGGTCTTCGATCAGTGAACAAATGACCAGTGGTATCTTGGCTAGATTTTGCTTTGCTTTGATTTGCTCTAGCAAATACCAACCATCTTTTGATGGATCGGAGTTGAAACAGATGGCAGTGTCCAAAATAATCGCCGTAGGAGAAATTGACTCGGCGAGTTGAATGGCCTGTTCGGGGACAGAGCACTTAACAACCTGAATATCGTCATTAGCAAGATAACGCTCGTAAAGATTGAGCACAAGCTCTTCTCGATCAATAGCCAGAACAACCTTGGAGGCTTTCGATTCCGTTGATAATTCAGGCAGATCTTGAGTAGATGGTTTTTGTTGGACAGGGATGGTGAAATAGAACGTGGAACCCTTACCTAGCTCGCTAATTACACCGATTTTTCCACCGTGCATTTCCACAAGATAACGGGAGATTGAAAGTCCTAATCCTGTACCTCCCGTTTTACGAGTAGGTGAAGCGTCGACTTGGGAGAATGGCTCAAATAGCTTTGCTTGGTTTTCGGGTGCAATACCGATGCCGGTATCGATAACCTTGATCAAAATTTCTGACGGTGCAGTTTGGCTTGTTTCAGCCAAAGCCCGAACGGTTATTGTGCCTTCTTCAGTGAACTTGGCAGCATTGGAGAGTAAATTGAGCAAGATTTGGCGGATTTTAGTTGGGTCAGCACGGACCAATGGGATGTTTGTGTCTAAATCCAGCACCAGTTCTATGGGCTTATCTTTGATTAATCCTTTGACAGTGGGCAGAACGCCGTTGACAATCTCCACGATGTTGACGTCATCTTCGAATATCAATTCCATCTTGCCTGCTTCGATTTTTGACAAATCAAGAATGTCGTTGATCAAGCTGAGCAGGTGTTGTCCTGAGTTGAAGATTGCGTTCAAATCTTGTCTTTGCAGATCGGTAATTGGGCCGTCAATGCCCTTCAATATCACTCGTGAAAAGCCAATGATAGAGTTTAAAGGAGTGCGCAATTCGTGGCTCATGTTGGCTAGAAATTGGCTCTTGAGTTGATCAGCTTTGCGCATTTCCTCCACTGCTTGCTGCGTTAGCTCGTAAGCCTGAGCGTTACTGATAGCCACGGCTATCTGATCGGCAAGGAGTTGAAGAATCGAAATATCGTCGGGTGAAAAAGCGTTTACTTGGGTCGATTGTACATCCAAAGCGCCGATGACCGTACCACCGATTTTTAAGGGGATGCCAAGCTCTGATTGGGTAGCCGGCAGCAGTGGGTTAGGGCGATGGATGTCGCTTTTGCTCACATCGTTGATCACTAAAGGTTCACCTTGTTGCGTAACATAACCGATGATTGAACGGGAACCGATCGCCAGCTTGTGGCCTGTCCGTTTCATCTCTTCACCTGCTTTACCAGTGGATTCACGGACAACGGCGTATTTGCGTTCTTCGTCAATTAAGAAGATCGAAGAGTGGTAAAAACCGAAGCGATCTCTCACCAAGTTGACAACACGGCTCAGTAATTGGTCTAAGGCAAGGGTACCGGAAGTGTCGCGAGCGATTTCGGCTGCCGTTTGTAATTGATTTGCCCGGCGGCGTAATTCTTCAAGGAATTGAACATTTTGAATGGCGATTGCAGTTTGGTTTCCGATAGTCGTTAGTAGCTCAACGTGATGCTGATCATATAGATTAGGAATCTGCTCATGCTGCACGGAAATAACACCAATCACTTGCTCACCGTACAACATTGGTGAGCCGAGCCAGGACTTAGCTGCTACTTCTCCAACTTGAATATAACGAATGCTGGTATGCTGTAGTTTATTCTCAATATCCTCGCTCAAGAGTAAAGGTTGCTTGGTGCGAATGACGTGGCCTGTTAACCCTTCTACAGGGATCTCTCCCATCCAAAAGCTAGCTTCGGGGTGACTATCGTCTAGAGGCACACCATCCAAAATAACGAAGGGGAAGCGAATGCGATCGCTTTTATCGTCGTAGATCGCAATGAAGAAATTAAACGCATTCATGAGTAAGGAGACATGCTCATATACGGTATGAAAAATTTCCTCGAAGCTGGTTGCGGCAGTCAATGCGCGACTTAACTCGTTTAAGATGGCAAGCTCTCTGGCACGCTCCTCTGTTTCTTGTAATGCCTCCCTCGTCTGTTGAAATAGATTGGCGTTCTGCAGAGCAAGTTGGAGCTGATCGGTGACCTGTTCGAGAAGAAGAATTTCATCGATATCCCATTTTTGCCGCGACTCATCTTTGATAAATTCCAAGACGATATCTTGCTCGCTAACCGGTTTTGACAGAGATAAAATAGCCGGTTGGTGATCTTGGGCGTCTTGATAAATCAATTGTCCGCTTTGATAGGTATCTCGCCCAAATTCAGTGAGAAATAGTTCGTCAGGAGATATACTCGTGGATGTTAGAGGAATGGATTGGCTATTGCCATTTGCTTGAACAACAATAGCTTGACTTGGGGATAAAACAGATCGATCAAAGTACTTAGTGGGAGGTTCGAGAATTGTCTGGGTAGGAAAGACCGGCAATTCCGCTTTGCTTTCGGACTCTATCGAAGAAGGCGAAATTTGTTCAATCAATGAATCCGGGGATCCATCAGGCGCAGCAAGACTTGCTTCTTGGTTCAGTTCTACAAGTAAATTTTCAAGCTGGGAGAAGATTTTTTTGGCGCACATATTCTAAGATCTCCGCTGCAAGAGTCCGATATTGGATAGATGCTCTACTCTTTGGATAACAAACGGTGACTGGTAATCCTAACATTACGCTCTCACGCAATTTTGTGTCCAAATCGATACAAGTTTTGAGGACACCATTTGGAAAAGTAGTCAAGAGTTGTTCGCTCATCGTGCGGTGAATACGGTTGCGCAAATCGCGTAATGTGATCAGAATTCGGTAGGTTAGAGATGGGTTGAAAGCACGGCGGATCGTTTTTACCTGCGAAATCATGTTCTTAAGCGCATTTAGAGAAAAAAATTCGGCTTGGGTGGGAATGATCAGCAGATCCGAGGCAACCAGAGCGTTGGTTGTGACCGCACCCAGGTAAGGGGGACAATCCATTATGATAAAATCATACGCCGCTGAAATCTCTGGGGCGGATAGTTGTTGGCGTAAGATAAGTTCATGGTTTTGACGCAGGGGGACAAAACGTTCCGAGAGTTCCATGTCCTTGTTTGCCGGGATCAGATCTAAGCCGGGCAAATTCGTTGGTTGACTGATCGAGGCTATTTTTTCTGTATTGACAAAAATGTCCGCAATCGAGCGGCGCATTTGATTTGGGTTGAAACCAAAAGCTAGAGTGAGATTGGCTTGGGCGTCTAAATCGATTGCTAGGACTTCGTAACCCTCTTGGACTAACGCACCGCTTAGTCCCGCTGCAGTGGTAGTTTTGGCAACTCCACCCTTTTGGTTCGCAATTGCAATTACGTAACTCATCTTAATCCCTCGTGGTATCCGTTATCATCCTCATCCAGGTTCTTAGGGATCAGCACCGCTTGAGCTTTGACCGCTTGAACAGCCTTTTGAAGTTCCTGGACAGCGATTTTTATGATTTCTTTTGGCTCATTGGAAGAACGAATTTTGGACGTGATTTCGCCCACCAACTTTTCGCGTAAAGCTCTTTTCTGGGATTCCTGATAAAGCCGAGCCGCTTCAAGCGCCGTACCAATTCTCAAGGCGATATCTTGGAACAGATTAAGCTCCGTTTCGCTAAATGCGGGTTGATGGGTTTGGCGGCGTAATCGGAGCACACCGATGCGGTT
>CAKZNJ010000112.1 GCA_937129505.1 uncultured Anaerolineae bacterium
TGGTCATTTTGGCATACTTTGGCATAAGTGAGATCGGGCCCGACAGCGGCTGCAACGTTGCTTGTCAGAGTCCATGGAGTAGTCGTCCAGACCAAGAGGGCTTCGGGCAAGCCGCTATGTGGGTCGCGACGGGGGGGGCTATCCAAAGCTTGGTTCTCACGCAGAGGAAAGCGCAAGGTTACCGAGCGGTGAGTCAGCTCAGCGTAGCCATCGGTGACGATCTCGTGTTGGCTAATGCCCGTAGCACAGCGCGGACACCATGGCATAACATCTGCGCCGCGATATAACCAACCTTTCTCCCAGCACTTCTTTAGAAAGTGCCAGATCATATAGTTGTTTTCATTCGAGAAGGTAAAATAACTGCCACCCAATTCGGGCATTCCTAACCGACCGACAATCTGCTCAACCGTGTCGGTGACAGGCCCATCGGGTCCCTGCACAGTGATCACCTGTTGAGGATCCTGCAGAAGTTGTTGCGCCAGCCAACGCAGCTGATCGGGGTCATTCCAGTCCATCCAATACCCTAGGCGAATGGACTGCTCGGTTTGAACGGCGGCGTATTTCAAGACCCGCGCCTTGCAAGCTCGGACAAACTGCTCCAAGCCATAGTTTTCGATATCCTTCTTGGTCTTGAATCCCATCTCTTTTTCGACTTCGACTTCGACCCACAAACCCTGACAGTCAAAACCATTTTGATAGCGCAGCTCTCGGCCGCGCATGGTCCAAAAACGATGGTATAAGTCCTTATAGGTGCGGCCCCAACCATGGTGAACGCCCATCGGATTATTGGCAGTAATTGGGCCGTCAATAAAAGACCAGCGCGGTTTTCCCTTGTGAATTTGACGCATTTTTTCGAAGGCTTGACTGCTCTTCCAGAATTCGAGGATCTCCCGCTCTTGAGCGGGAAAATCAACTTTGGTTGGAACTTCGCGAAACGGCATACGTCCTCCAAAACAATAACGAGAATCATATACTCATCAGGTTATTGATAAAAAAACTCTCGTCCCTCCAGGGACGAGAGGAAATCAGCAATCTCCCGCGGTGCCACCCTGTTTCCTGCAAGTGCAGGCAACTTATTAGTAGTCGAAGGGCTTGTGCCCTTTTGAACCACTCGTCTTCAATAACGGTAGACGTTACCGGCTTCCCTACTCAGCCCATGAATCCCTAAAGCCTTTCAGGTTGCAGCTCCGGAAGGATTTTCCACCCGTTGGTCTGCCCCGCCTCGCACCAGCCGCAGGGTCGCTGTCAGCACTGCGCGGATGTACTCGTTTCCATCATCGCTTTTGGCAACCGATTGGCGCAGATTATGCCATACTTTTGCCGATTGGTCAACTGTTCGGTACGATATCTTTTGACTTAAGTCGCGTCAATGACTTACTTAGCGCGAAGTCGGGGTAAGCATATTTCGCTCAAGTTAACAAACAGAGCGCAAAGTTTGCATCGGTTTCACTCTGCGTTCTCTGTGTATTCAGTGGTTAACATTCCTTAGTTTGAACTGACGTTAGGAAAGATTCCTCACTCGCTTACGCTCGTTCGGAATGACATGTCCTGGGTGTCCTGCCAAACACCCCTCTGTGTTATAAAGTTCCTAGTTCTTTATGTCTAAGTGCCAGAGGTTTCTCACCTCACACCTCAAGCGGACAACCCACCGCTCCAATCAAACCAATCTCAGCGCAGCCCACCGCCTTTCTAACTTTCGAGCAAGGAGAGCAGCCATTTCCTTATCATCTATAGAGCAATGGATAAGAGTCAACCTTATCTCGTCAACTCCAACATCGCTTGGGCGATCGCCTGAGCAAAAACAGGATCGTTGATGTGCGCCGCAACCTCAACCAAGGGGATGGACGAACTTAAATCCTCCTTGAGAGCGGTCAACAAACAGCGGTCAGCTTCGGGATTCCAGAACGGGCCACCTTCAACATCCAATTGCGAGAACCCGCCCTTGGGAAACCACACGGCACATTTGCCTTTGCAAAGATTTAGCTTCTCAGCCATCTGTCGCCCCATCTGTTCGTTCTCGGCAGGGGTGGTGCGCATCAAAGTGGTCTCGGGATTCCAACGGTAGAACAAGCGGTTTCGATAATAGTCAGGGATGGTCTCAGGGCGAGAAAAAATAGCAAAATCCAAACAGCCCACCGAGACCACTTGAGGGATGCCCGCCTGCGCCGCCGCTGTCAGGCGCGTCTTACCGGCTGAATAGGCACTAGAGCCAACCAGTTCATTGGCTATTTCCACCGTTGTCAGGTCGAAAACTGCATCAATCCATCCGCCTCGAATCAGACTCTCCATCGTCCGGCCGCCGTTTCCAACGGCATGAAAAACCAGCACTTCAAAGCCGGCCTTCTCAAAAAGCCGGCGTGCCTGATCCACTGCCGGCGTTGTGTTTCCCAACATGGTTGCGGCAATGATCGGTTTGTCTGCTCCTGCTTCGGTTTCAATACCCTCCACCATGCCACAAATCGCATGGGCAGCGTGATGAATCACTCGCCGGCTAATGCGGTTCAATCCAGCAATATCCACCACCGCCGGCACCAACACGAAATCATGGATGGCAATCGGGTCGCTCCCCGCCGGATTAGCCAGAGTCGAGACAAGCACCTTGGGAAACCCCAACGGCAACTGTCGAGCTACTTCAAGGAAAACCGAGGTGCCGCCGGAACCACCCATAGCGATCAAGCCGTCAATCTTGCCTTGGCGCAACAACTCGCTCACCACCTTGGCGGCGCCACTCGCCATGATGCGCATTGCCTCGCCGCGTTCACCTTTGCGGCGCAACTCCGTCAAAGCCACGCCACCCGCTTCAGCAACTTGAGCCGCCGTTATCTCAACTGCAAAGGGGGGGTCTTGCAAGACACTGAAATCAATGCGCACAATCTGATGCTGGCGGTTCTCAATCTGTTGGATGAGGTACTGGAATTCGTTACCTTTGGTGTCAAATGCGCCTAAAACGGCGATGGTTGCCATTTTATAACCCTTTCTGTGTTATAATTATAATCGATAATTGATTATCGATGATTGTAAGGCATTCAAAGATCGCCTAAGATCCTCTGCTGATCCTATCCTAAAGGAGGCATTCATGAAACTATTAGATCAAAAAGTAGCCGTGGTGACCGGCAGCGCCCGCGGCTTAGGCGCGCAAGTTGCCCTGGCGTTTGCCAAAGCCGGCGCCGATGTAGTGATCGCCGATCTGATGACCGAACCCTTACAAGAGCTCAAAGCCCAAATCGAGGCGATGGACAAAAAAGCCCTGCCCTTGAAACTGGATGTTTCCGATGAAGACAGTGTGCAAGCCTGCGCCAAAGAAACTCTATCCACCTTTGGGCGAGTAGATATCTTGGCAAACGTTGCCGGCATCACAGGACCTTCCGCACCTTTATGGCAGATCGAGCTCAAGGATTGGAA